>CAYNCY010000140.1:0-8456 GCA_964395195.1 uncultured Steroidobacteraceae bacterium | reverse complement strand
TCGTGAACCGACGGGTGAGCTCGATCATGGCGGCCGATGCTAGCCGAATGCTCGGGCGGCGACCACCGCACGCCCTTTCGCTCCGTCGCGCTCACGCCCGAGAAAATGGGCAGGCCCGGCAGTCGCGCGGGTACGATAGCGCCGATGCCGGCGGACGCATCGCGCCGTCCGGGCCGTCGCAGCATCCGGGATCCGTCATGCGAAGACTCATCACGTGCCCCACGAGCGCCGCGGTCCGCACCGCGCCGTCGGGGCCGACTCCTGCGGACGCGGCATGCCCGAGGTCCTGATCGTCGGCGCCGGCTTCGCCGGGCTCAACGCGGCGAAGCTCCTTGCGAACCGCGCAGGTGTCACGGTGACGCTGCTCGATCGCGAGAACCACCATCTCTTCCAGCCGCTCCTCTACCAGGTGGCGACGGCGGCGCTGAGTCCGGCCGAGATCGCAGCTCCCATTCGCGGCATCCTCGCGAGTGCGCGAAACGTGCGCGTGCTGATGGGCGAGGCAACGGGCGTGAGGCTCGCGGCACGCACCGTCGACTCGACCGCGGGCGAGTTTCGCTACGACTACCTGCTCCTCGCGCCGGGCGCGAGCCATGCCTACTTCGGGCACGAGGCGTGGGAGCGCGACGCGCCGGGTTTGAAGACGCTCGCGCAGGCGACCGAGATCCGCGCGCGCATCCTGCGCGCCTTCGAGCGCGCCGAGAGCGCGGCGGACGATGCGCTGCAGCGCGAGCTCCTGACCTTCGTCTTCGTCGGTGGCGGCCCGACCGGCGTCGAGCTCGCCGGTGCCATCGCCGAGATGAGCCGGCACACGCTCGCACGGGACTTCCGGCGGATCGACCCGCGCCGCTCGCGCATCATCCTCGCGGAGGCGGGCCCCCGGATCCTGCCGAGCTTCTCAGCGACGCTCGCCGCGCGCGCGGTGCGCGATCTCGGGAGCCTCGGCGTCGAGGTGCGGGCCGGCACGCGCGTGACAGCCATCGGCAACGGTGCCCTTGAGCTCGGTGGCGAGACGCTCCGTGCCGCGACGATTCTCTGGGCGGCCGGCGTTGCCGCCTCGCGGCTCGGAGGCACGCTGGGCGTCGCGCTCGATCGGCTCGGTCGCGTGCCGGTGACGGCGGAGCTCGCGCTCGCGAGCGATGCACGCGTCTTTGTGCTCGGCGACCTCGCACAGGCCGGGGATGCGCGCTTCGGCGGCGCGCTGCCTGGCAACGCCGACGTCGCGATGCAGGAGGGGATCTACGCCGCACGGACGATACTCGGCGACCTCAAGGGTCGACCGCGCCGCCCGTTCCGGTTCTGGGACCGCGGGCAGTTCGCGACGATCGGCAGGAGCCGCGCGCTCTTCGAGCACGGCCGCTTTCGCCTGAGCCGCTATCCCGCGTGGTGGCTGTGGCTGCTGCTGCACATCTACCGGCTGACCGGCTTTCGCAACCGGATACTCGTGCTGATCCAGTGGGCATGGTCATACTGGACGTACGGTCGCGGGGCGCGGCTGATCGTTGAGCGCGAGTGGCGGCAGCACCCGGACTAGCGCTCCGGCCCTGGGGATCGGCACGAAGAGGAGGACGCTGAATGCGTAACGGCAACTGGTTCCTGGCAGTACTCGCTACCTGCCTCGCAGGACTCGCCTCGGCGGAGGTGCCGAAGTCCCCCGACATCCGCTTCTGTCCCGCCGGGCGGATCCGCACGTTCCCGCTCGAGTCGCAGCGCGGCGTCGAGGGCCTCCTGCTCCAGAACGCGGTGATCATCAACCACGGGCCCGAGCCCTTCGAGATCACCGCGATCGACCTCGAGCTCCTGCAGGACGGCAAGCTCATCGATGCGCGGCGTATCGCCGGCGATGAGCTCATGAAGGGCGGGAAGACGGGTGGCACCGTCCAGTCATCCGGCCTCATGAAGGCCTTCGCGTTCCAGTTCTGCGGTTCCGCGCTCGTCGGGGACGGCATCACGCTCGGCGGCCCGATGCTCGGCGCGAACCAGGGCTACCTCCTCATCCAGCAGCCGTTCGCCTTCAAGGGCAAGCGCGACACGCTGCGCCTGCACGTGCGCGTCTCGCGCTTCGGCCAGAACCTCGACGTTGCCGAGACCCTGCCGATCGACAGCGGCTTTGCAAAGACGAAGTTCCGGTTTCCGCTCGCGGGCGCGTCGTTCGCCGCGGTAGGACCCACGCTTCACACCGCGCACCGCTGGGCGCTCCCGGAGGAGTTCGCCTACGACATCGCAAGGATCGGCGAGGGCAACCTCTCGCATCGCGGCGACGGCCAGGCATTCACCGACTACTACGCCTACGGGCTGCCGGTGCTCGCGGCCGCCGATGGGACGGTCGCGATGGCCGTCAACGACCAGCCCGAGGACTTGGGCGTGCTGCGCAAGCCCGGCGAGGCGGTGGAAGCCTACGGCGCGCGGCTGCAGGCGCTGCAGGGAGCACTCCTCGCGCGCGGCGTGCGCGCAATCGCGGGCAACCTCGTGATGCTCGACCACGGCAACGGCGAGTACTCGCTCTACGCGCACCTCGTTCCCGGGAGCGTCAAGGTGCGGGTCGGGGACAAGGTGAGCGCCGGCGCCGTGCTCGGCAAGCTCGGCTCCTCGGGTAACTCCACCGAGCCACACCTGCATTTCCAGGTGTGCGATGCCCCGGATCCTCTGGCATGCGCGGGCATCCCGGTCGCCTTCGAGAACATCGAACTCCCGTACGCCGATTTTCCGCGCCCGGTGCAGAGCGGCGACGTCGTCCTCGCGCACTGAGCGGGCGACCGGGCTCCGTGACACGGCGATGCGCGTAGCGAAGCGGCTCCTCGGGTTGTGCGCGTGCGCCGCGGCGCTTGCCGGCCCGCTCGCCCGCGCCGCGCCGCCCGCGGAAGCCTTCGGCATGCTCCCGGCCCAGACCGACGTCGCGATCAGCCCCGACGGCCGCTCGCTCGCCTGGATCGATCACACGGCGCCCGTGGCGCGCGTGATCCTGTTCGACCTCGGTGCCCGCCGGGTCCAGCGGAGCCTCGGGGTCCCCGAGTTCACCAAGCTGCGCTCGATCGAGTGGGCGGACCGCGAGACGCTCCTGATCACGGTCAGCCAGACCGCGATCAAGGAGATCGGCGAGCAGGACCAGGTCGAGGTCTACCGCGTGATCGCCGCGGACGTCGCCGGCGGCGTCGGGCGCATGCTGCTGATGGACGACTCCGACCGGCGCTGGATGCCGGCCGCCAGCATGATCGCCGTGCACGTGCCGCGGCCGAAGACGGTCGTGATGGCGAGCGCGGATTTCTCGGCGACCGCGGGCCACGCCGAGACCGGCACGCGGCTCGCCGGTCATCGCAGCGACTCGTTCTGGGTAAAGAGCGCGTTCGAGGTCGATACGCGCACGGGCAAGGGGACGCTGCTCGAGCGCGGTACGCAGTTCACCGACGACTTCGTGCTCGACCGAGAGGGGCGCGTCGCGGTCCGCGAGGAGTGGGACGGCGTCCGGCACATCTACCGCGTGCTCGGGCGCGAGGGGCGGGGCTGGCGGCAGCTCTACCGGCGCGACGACGGCACGCGCCTGACGCTCGCGGGACTCTCGAACGACGGTGCCGCGGTCGTCGCGCTCGGCGCGAACGGCGGGCGGCACATCGCGGTGTGGACGCTGCCGCTCGATGGCTCGGCGCCCGCGATCCTGATCGAGGATCCGACCGACGACATCACCCACGTGATCCGGAACGACTACACCGGCACCGTCGTCGGTGCCTACGTCAGCGGCCTAAAGAGCACCATCAAGTGGATCGACCCCGGCGCCGAGGAGCGAAACGCGCGCGTGCAGCGCGCATTTCCGGGGCGGCAGGTGAGCATCGACAACGTCAGCGCCGATGGCGAGAGAACCGTGGTCCGCGTCCAGACGCCCTCGAGCCCGCCCGTCTACTACGTGGTCGACTTCGGGGCGCACACCGCGGATGTCGCGGGCGAAGAGTACCCGGCGCTCAGCAACGTAGCGCTCGGCGAGGTGCGTTCCCTCACCTACGCCGCGCGCGACGGGACGCCGATTCCGGCATTCCTGACCTTGCCGGCGGCGAAGCCCGACAAGCCCGTGCCGCTGATCGTCTTCCCGCACGGCGGACCCGAGGAGCGTGACTACCTCGGCTTTGACTGGATGCCGCAGTTCCTCGCCAGCCGCGGCTACGCGGTGATCCAGCCCCAGTTCCGCGGATCGACGGGCTTTGGCGAGACGTTCCGGCTCGCGGGCTACCGGCAGTGGGGCGGCCTCATGCAGGACGACGTGACCGACGCCGTCCGCGCGATGGTCGAGCAGGGCATCGCCGACCCGGCGCGCATCTGCATCGTCGGTGCGAGCTACGGAGGGTACGCCGCGCTCGCGGGCGCCGCGTTCACGCCGAAGCTCTACAAGTGCGCCGTCAGCATCAGCGGTGTCTCGGACCTGCCCGCGATGATGGGCGAGGTGCAGCGCTGGTCGCGCGACAAGGAGTACGACGCGGTCGGCTACTGGCGCGATAGCATCGGGGTACTCGGCGACCCCAAGCTCATCGAGAAGTCGCCGATCCACGCGGTCGCGTCGATCGAGGCGCCGATTCTCCTGATCCATGGCACCGACGACAGCGTCGTCTCGATGCCGCAGTCGGAGCTGATGGCGCGAGCGCTCGAGGCAGCGGGCAAGAGCGTCCGCTTCGTCAGGCTCGAGGGCGAGGACCACTGGATGTCGCGCAGCGCCGATCGGATCCGGATACTCAAGGAGCTCGAGTCATTCCTCCACGAACACCTGTGAGCCGACCGTGATCCGCACCGACACCGACTGGATGCGCCAGGCCCTCGGGCTGGCGCGGCGTGCCGAGGCCGAGGGCGAGGTGCCGGTCGGTGCACTCGTCGTCGTGGACGGGGAGTGCATCGCCGAGGGCTGGAACCGTCCGGTGGCAACCTCGGACCCGACCGCGCACGCGGAGATGCTGGCGCTGCGCGCGGCGGGCCAGGCCCGCGGCAGCTACCGGCTGGCGGGCGCGACGCTCTACGTGACCCTCGAGCCCTGTCCGATGTGCACGACGGCGATGGTGCACGCGCGCATCACGCGGCTCGTGTTCGGCGCCTGGGATCCGCGCCAGGGTGCGGCCGGCAGCGCTTTCGATCTCGCGCACGCCCGCGCGCTCAACCACACGCTCGACAGCTTCGGCGGTGTGCTGGCGGAGGAGTGCGGCGCGCTCCTGACGGAGTTCTTCCGCCGCCGGCGCGAGTAGCGGCCTAGCCGGACGCTTTCTCCGTCGGTGCCGCCGGCGCGGCGCTCGACATCGGCGGCGGCGCGGCGGGGTCGGGGGAGACCCACTCGAGCACGTCGAGGTAGCCGCGCACGTGGTCGACGAAGCGCGCCGCCTCCCAGCCGCGCGCATAGCCGCGCTTCAGCTGCGTGTACCAGCGCTCCTGCGAGAGCAGCGGGAGCGAGGACCTGACGTCCTGCCACGAGTCGGGGTCCTTGCCGAGGGTCTGCGTCAGCACGCGCGCGTCCTCGAGGTGGCCATAGCCCATGTTGTAGGCGGCGAGCGCAAGCCAGGTGCGGTCGGGCTCGGGCACGCGCACCGGGATCGTGTCGCGCATCTGCTGCAGATACAGCGCGCCGCCCCGGATGCTCTGCGCCGCGTTCGCGCGGTCGAGGACGCCGAGCGCAGTCGCGGTCTCGGCCGTCAGCATCATGACGCCGCGGACCCCGGTCGGCGACACCGCGTCCGGGTCCCATTTCGATTCCTGGTAACCGATCGCCGCGAGCACGCGCCAGTCCTCGTCAAACTCGCGCGCCGTCGTCTGGAAATAGGACTGCAGTGCCGGCAGCCGGTCCTGCACGTGCCGGACGAGGCTGCGCGCGGTGTCGTAGTCGAAGCGATCGGAGGGCGCGTAGTAGCGTGCGATCAGTGCCGGCATCTCGGCCTGCGTCGCGAGGAGGAACGCATCGACCCGCTCCTTGAGCGCCGTGTCGCCGCTCGGCAGCGCCCACGCAAGCTCCTCGAAGCCCGGCAGGTTGAAGGCGATGCGAAGCTCCGGATGGTAGTTCCGGGTGAGCGAGAACTCGTTCGTGTCCGCGACGGTCGTATCGAGCTCGCCGTTCCAGACGCGATCGAGGAGGTCGAGCGTGTCGACGCCGGGCACGCTCTCGAAGCGAAGCGTCGGGGTCGCGCGCGCGACGACGCCAAGTGCGTTCGCGTGGGCGCTGCCCGCGACGACGGCGAGCTTGCGCGCGCCGAGGTCATCCGGCGCGGTCGGCCGCGGCTGGTCGCGCCGATGGATCAGGTGGAGTTTCTGCGTCTGGTAGGGCCGCGAGAAGTCGACGAGCTCGCGCCAGGCGGGCGTGATCGCAAGCCCGGCGGCCCCGATGTGCGCGCGCCCGGTCGCGACCGCCTCGAGCACGGCGGCGGGGGACTCGAGCGGCACGAAGCGTGCGGGGACGCCGAGCGCCGCCGCGAAGCGGCTCGCGAGCTCGAACTCGATGCCCTCGGGCCCCGTCGCGCCCAGGTAATAGGCGGTCGGGTTGTTCCGGGTCGCAACCCGAAGCTCGCCCTCGAGCCTGATCTGCTCGAGGACGCCCGGCCGCGGAGCACAGGTCCCGAGGAGGAGGACGGCCACGCCCACGAGCGCAAGGCGCCAGGGCCAGGCCCGGATCGCTGTCGTGAGTGCGCGGTATTGGGTGCCGGTCGGAGCCGCCATGTGTGTAGAATACGCGACCCCGACGGCCCGGTCGGGACCCCGCTGGAGAGGTACCGAAGCGGTCACAACGGCACCGACTCGAAATCGGTTGGGGGCTTAACGCCCCACGTGGGTTCGAATCCCACCCTCTCCGCCACTTCCCTGTTCGCCATCCCGAAACGAGATGGGCCCGGCATCGCGGTCGCGATGCTAGGGCGTCCGCCGCCCGCTCATCCGCGAGGGCGCGGGGCGCTTGGCTTTTTCTCGGAGCTCCTCGCTCGCCGTCTCGTAGGCCTTCGCGAAGTCCTCGGCGAAGGCGTGCGGCAGTCCCTCGGGCGCCATCTGCGCGAGGACCCTGTAATAGTCCCCGTACATTTCCCAGAACTTCTGTCCGGGGTTCGTCGGCAGGGGGCCGTTGCGCTTCAGCGTCTCGGCGAACTGCAGCTCGAGCTGGTCCGGGGCGAGGCGTTTCAGGTACTCCGCGATCGCATCCTGCATCGCGACGTTGGTCGCCTGGTCGTGACGCCGCAGATCCGCAAAGCTCGTGCGCACCGCCTCGAGCGGCGTGAGGAAACGCGTCGAGCGCGGCGCGAAGATGCGCGCGAGCGCCTCGTCCACGCTCGAGAGCATGCGGAAGGTGTTCTGCTCGACCGGCGTCACCGACGTGTCGTCGATGTGCAGGCGCCCGGTCTGCTCGGTCCGGTACTGAAGCCCCGTGATCAGGCCGAGCGCGAGCTCGCGGACGAGCTGGCCCGCCAGCGTCAGCACCGCGGTCGTGTGCTCGACCTGCAGCGTCGCGGCATCGATGCCGGCGCCGCGGCAGAAGGCCTGCAGCGCCGCGAGGCCGGCGGGGGCGGGAGCCGCCGGGGCGGACGGTGAGGCGCCCTCGCGCTTGACCGGTGTCGGGACGCTTTGCACGACGGGACGCGGGCCGGCGGGCGCCTTGGCGTCCGGTGTTTTCGCGCTCGGCACCGCAATGGCCTGGCCGTAGGCGTCGGAGACGAGCACCGACTCGAGGCGCGCCGGCGGCAGCGGGTCGTCGGGCGGCGGGTTCGGATCTTTCAGCAGGCGCTTCAAGTCGAGCTCGGCGCCGAGATCGCCGTGCGTCGCAAGCGCGAAGTCGGCATCGTCGTTCTCGCCACCGGCGGCGGAATTCGAGTCGGGCGGGAAGTCGTTGTCGGGGCTGACGCTGACGAGGAACTCGTATTCGCCCATGCGCACGAGATCGCCCGTCGACACCGCGTGTGCGTTGTCGCGGCCGAGCGGCGCGGTGGCATCGTTGAGGAAGGTGCCGTTCGAACTCGTGTCGACGATGAACCACGCGCCGCTGCGATAGGTGATCGCGGCGTGGTGGCCCGAGAGGTAGCGCTCCGGATCCGGCAGCGCCCAGTCATTGTCGGCGGCACGACCGATCCGGCCGCCGTGCACGCCGAACACGCGGGTCGCGTGCTCACCGAGCCTGGCGGCGTTCGTCCCCGTCACGCGGAGTCTCAACGCCATACCCTCTCCCCGGGTAATATGGCAAAGGGTAGCGCGTGCGCGAGCGGAACTCATGGCTTCTAGTCACATTTTCAAGGTCCAGTTCGTCCGCGAGGGCAAGCTGTGGGAGGTTTATGCCCGGAAAGTGACCCACGGCAGCCTGTTCGGCTTCATCGAAGTCGAGGACTTCGTCTTTGGCGAGCGGTCGACCGTGGTGGTGGATCCCGCTGAGGAGCGCATCAAGGGCGAGTTCGAGGGGGTCAAGCGCACGTGGCTCCCGATGCACTCGATTCTCAGGGTCGATGAGGTCAAGAAGAGTGGCGTCG
>CAYNCY010000139.1:6170-8569 GCA_964395195.1 uncultured Steroidobacteraceae bacterium | reverse complement strand
GTTTCCGGAAATGCCTAGCGGTGTTTATACGTATGGGCCGCAAATCAAAAAGCCCCTAGCCTTTGCGCCAAGAGGGTACCCGTGTGCCCGGAGAACCTTATGCAGCCCGTCGAGACGTATAACGACCGCATCGTCCGCCAATTCGCACTGATGACGGTCGTCTGGGGGATCGTCGGCATGGCCGTCGGCGCCTTGATCGCCGCCGAGCTGATCTGGCCGGCGCTCAACTTCGACCTCCCCTGGTTGTCGTACGGCCGGCTGCGGCCCTTGCACACCAATGCCGTCATCTTCGCGTTCGGCGGCTCGGCGCTCTTCGCGGCCTCCTACTACTGCGTGCAGCGCACCTGCCACGCGCGGCTCTTCGCGCCGCGCCTCGCGGCGTTCACCTTCTGGGGCTGGCAGCTCATCATCGTGGCCGCCGCGATCACCCTGCCACTCGGCTACACGAGTGCCAAGGAATACGCCGAGCTCGAATGGCCAATCGACATCGCGATCGCCGTCGTCTGGGTAGCCTACGCGGTCGTCTTCTTCGGTACCTTGGCGATCCGCAAGGTCAAGCACATCTACGTCGCCAACTGGTTCTTCGCGGCGTACATCATCACGATCGCGGTGCTGCACATCGTCAACAGCGCCGAGGTGCCGGTAACGATGTGGAAGTCCTACTCCGCGTACGCCGGCGTCGTCGATGCGATGGTCGAGTGGTGGTACGGCCACAATGCCGTCGGCTTCTTCCTGACCGCGGGCTTCCTCGGGATGATGTACTACTTCGTCCCGAAGCAGGCCGGGCGGCCGATCTACTCCTACCGCCTGTCGATCGTGCACTTCTGGGCGCTGATCTCCATCTATATGTGGGCGGGTCCGCACCACCTGATCTACACCTCGCTCCCCGACTGGGCGCAGTCACTCGGCATGGTGTTCTCGCTGATGCTGATCGCGCCGTCCTGGGGCGGAATGATCAACGGCATCATGACGCTGTCGGGAGCGTGGCATAAGCTGCGCACGGACCCGATCCTCAAGTTCATGATCGTCTCGCTGTCGTTCTACGGCATGTCGACCTTCGAAGGGCCGATGATGTCGATCAAGACGGTCAACGCGCTCTCGCACTACACCGACTGGACGATCGGACACGTCCACTCCGGCGCCCTCGGCTGGGTCGCGATGATCTCGATCGGCACGCTCTACTGCCTGATCCCGCGCCTGTATGGCCGGGCGGCGATGTACAGCACGCGCCTGATCGACGTCCACTTCTGGGTGACCACGATCGGCATCGTGCTGTACGTCGCCGCGATGTGGATCGCCGGCGTCATGCAGGGCCTGATGTGGCGCGCGACGAACCCGGACGGGACGCTCACCTACACGTTCGTCGAGGTGCTGAAGGCGACCTACCCCTACTACGGCGTGCGACTCGTGGGCGGACTGCTGGTGCTGAGCGGCATGTTCATCATGGCCTACAACGTGTGGAAGACCGTGGCCGATCGAGGATCCTCGAGCGCCGCGCAGCCCGTCCTGCAACCGGCCTGAGGAAGAGAAACCATGCTTCAAGACCTCATCGAACGGCGTGCTGGCCTCCTCGGCGTGCTGGCCGCGCTCGTGATCAGCGTCGGCGGCCTCGTGGAGATCGTCCCACTCTATTTCACCGGCCAGGTCACGGAGCCCTCACCGGGCATCCATCCGTACCCGGCGCTGGAGCTCGAGGGCCGCGACATCTACCTGCGCGAGGGCTGCTACAACTGCCACTCGCAGATGATCCGGCCGCTGCGTGCGGAGACCGAGCGCTACGGCCACTACTCGCTTGCCGGCGAGGCCGTCTACGACCATCCGTTCCAGTTCGGCTCGAAGCGGACCGGCCCGGACGTCGCACGCGTCGGCGGCCGCTACTCCGATGCGTGGCACCGGGTGCACCTCAACAACCCGCGGGACGTCGTGCCGGAATCGAACATGCCGGGCTTTCCGTGGCTGTCGACCGCCGTGCTCGACGGCGCTGACACGGCCGCGAAGATGCGCGCCTTGCGCCTCGTCGGCGTGCCGTACTCGGACGCCGACATCGCCGGCGCGAAAGCCGCGGTGGCCGGGCAGACGGAGCAGACCGCGCTGATCGCGTACCTGCAGGGACTTGGAATCGCTTCGAAGGGCTGGTGAGACCGTCATGAATATCGGACTCGTGGGCGGAATTGCAACGATCGTTTCGATGGCCGCCTTCCTGGCGTCCGTCATCTGGGCGATGAACGCGCGACGGCGCAAGGATTTCGAGCGGACGGCGCTGCTGCCCCTTGAGGAGGATGGCCAGTCATGAGTCACTTCTGGGCCGCGTGGATCATCGTACTCACGCTCGGCAACATTGCGTTCGCCCTGATCATCCTCTATCGCACCGCGCGCAAGCGCCCCGGCAGCCCGCCCGA
>CAYNCY010000139.1:0-6070 GCA_964395195.1 uncultured Steroidobacteraceae bacterium | reverse complement strand
CAACGCGGACGCCATGCGCACGGCGCGGAACCTGTTCGCCGCCAACTGCTCGATGTGTCACGGCTCGGACGGCCGGGGTGCTCCGGGCTTCCCCAACCTGACGGCGGGCAACTGGCAGTGGGGACGTGATCCCGCGACGGTCGAGGCCACCGTCGGCGGCGGTCGCCTCGGCGTGATGCCGGCCTGGAAGGCGGTGCTCGGCGACGCGGGCGTCGAAGAGGTGGCCAACTACGTCATCAGCCTGAGTGGCACGGCGCCCAAGCCTAAGCTGGTCGCGGCCGGGCAGGAGAAATTCACGGTCTATTGCACGGCCTGCCACGGAGCAGACGCGCACGGCACGGCCGCGGTCGGCGCGCCGAATCTCACCGACGAGAACTGGCTCTACGGCAGCTCGCTCGACACGATCACGAAGACCATCGCGGACGGTCGGCAGAACCAGATGCCGGCGCACCTCGAGCGACTCGGCGCCCAGAAGGTCCGGCTCCTGGCGGCGTATGCGCTCAGCCTCGCCCCGGCTCCGCCGGCGGCGAGCGCGAGTCCTCCCCGTGCTGCCCCGGGGACCTGACGAGGCCGGCCCGGCGCTCCTGGTCACGCGCCGGATCGCGCGTGACATCGGGATCGCGATCTGGTCGTCGTTCCTCGCGGCGGCACTCGCCTCGGTGTGCTTCTTCGCGACTTTCGATCCCGTCGTCCTGCAGGACGACGCCGAGTTGCTGCGCGGGGCCTTCTCGCCGCGCATGACGGGCTACACGCTCGGGTTCTTCTTCTTCTGGGCGTTCACGCTCCTCGCCGCAGGGCTCGCGGTCTTCCTGGCGCGCGGCAACCCGGCCACCCCGCCCGGGCAACAGGCAGATGGCCCGTGAGCGAGAGCATCGCCGCCGCCGACGTCGCCGAGGCCATGTACGAGCGGCACGAGAAGATCTATCCGCGGGAAGTCAGCGGCCGCTTCGCGCGGCTGCGGACCCTGACGGTGTGGCTGTTGCTCGGCCTCTACTACGGCCTGCCATGGATCCCGTTCCACGGCCGGCCGGCGATTCTCTTCGACCTGGGAGCCCGCAAGTTCTACCTGTTTGGCCTGGTGCTCTGGCCGCAGGACTTCATCTTCCTGACGTGGCTGCTGGTCCTGGCCGGCCTGTCGCTCTTCTTCTTCACGGCCGTCGGTGGCCGACTCTGGTGCGGCTACGCCTGCCCGCAGACGGTCTGGACCCAGCTCTTCGTCTCGATCGAGCGGTGGGTCGAGGGCGGCCGCGCCCGGCAGATGAAGCGCGATCGCGGGCCCTGGACCGGCAACAAGATCCTGCGCAAGGGAACGACGCAGCTGCTCTGGATCCTGCTCGCGTTCTGGACCGGACTCACGTTCGTCGCCTACTTCACGCCGATCCGCGCCCTCCTCGTCGGCGCCACGGTCGGGCAACTGTCCGGTTGGACACTCTTCTGGGCGGTCTTCTACGGCTTCGCGACCTACGGCAACGCCGGCTTCCTGCGCGAACAGGTCTGCAAGTACATGTGCCCCTACGCGCGCTTCCAGAGCGCGATGTTCGATCGCGGCACGCTGGTGATCACCTACGACAGCGTCCGGGGAGAGCCGCGCGGCCCGCACCCGCGGGGCGTCGACCCGCGCACCCTCGGTCAAGGCGACTGCATCGACTGCACGCTGTGCGTCCAGGTCTGCCCGACCGGGATCGACATCCGCCAGGGCCTGCAATACGAGTGCATCGCGTGCACGGCCTGCATCGATGCCTGCGACGGGGTGATGGACCACGTCAAGCGCCCGCGGGGCCTCATCCGCTACACGAGCCAGGCCGCGCTCGATGGCGCGCCCGTGCGCCTGGCGCGGCCGCGCGTCATCATTTACGCGGCGCTCCTCTCGCTGATCGCCTGCGGAGGGCTCTATGCACTGCTCAACCGCTCCGACGTAGGCCTCGACGTGCTGCGCGATCGCAACGTGCTCTACCGTGAAACGCCGGGTGGCATCGAGAACGTCTACAACCTCAAGGTCCTCAACAAGGACGAGCATGCGCACCGCTTTGCGATTTCGGTCGAGGGCCTGCCGGGCGTGACGATCGACGCGGCGAGCGCCTTCGTCGACGTCGGGCCGGGCGAGGTGCACCCGGTGCCGCTGCGCGTGACGGCGCCGGCGAGCGCCGTCCACGGCATTCACTCGATCCGCTTTAGGCTCGCCGCGCTCGACGACCCCCGCCGGCACACGACTGAAACCTCGCGATTCATCGCCCCGTAGGAAATCCCATGAACACCGACGAACTTCCCTGGTACCGGCAGCCGATGGTCTGGCTCGTGATCGCCATCCCGGCGGCAACGGTCCCGGCGGGACTCGCGACCGTGGCCATCGCGATGCACGGGGCGGATCCCGTGGTCGCGGATGACTACCGCGCCGATGCGCTCGGCGTCAACCGGGACTCGGCGCGTGACCTCGCCGCGACGACCGGCGACGTGCACGCGACACTCATTGCCGCCGATGGCACGGTGACGGTGACTCTGCGCGCGGCGAGCGAGCGAGCGCCGCAGGAGCTCGTGCTGCATCTCTCGCACGCGACACTCGCGAGCGCGGACCGCGTCGTGCATATCCCGCGGGCGGGTGCGGAGTCGTACCGTGTCGCGATCGCCGCGCTCCCTCCCGGCCACTGGCGGGCCGAGCTCGCGCCGGATTCCGGAACGTGGCGCCTGCGCGGTGAGTTCCAGGCACCCCTGCAGGAGCTCGCGCTCGATCCGCGCCCGGGCCCGTGAACCCGTCCGCTCCCGACTGCTTCCACTGCGGCCTGCCGGTCCCGACCGGTGGCGCCGTCGGTGTGCGAGTCGACGGAGTCGAGCGGATCGTCTGCTGCCACGGCTGCGAGGCGGCGGCACTCGTCATCGATGCGGCCGGGCTCGGCGACTACTACCGCTGGCGCACCGCGAACGGACCGCGGCCCGATGAAGCCGCGGCCGATGCGTGGTCGGCGTACGACCGGCCCGAGACCCTGGCCGGACTCGAGCGGCAGGGCGAGGCGCACGTCGTCAATCTGCTGTTCGAGGGAATGCGCTGCAGCGCCTGCGGCTGGCTGATCGAGCAGCGCCTGGTGCAGCTCGATGGCGTCGTCTCGGTCGCGCTCAATCCGGCGACAGCGCGGGCCCGGGTCGAGTTCCAGGCCATCCCGCTGTCGATGATCCTGCGAGCCGTGGCCGCGCTCGGTTACCGACCGCACGTGCTGGGTCGAACCGATACGCTCGAGGTCGCGCTGCACGAGCGGCGCGCGGCGATCAAGCGTCTCGGTGTCGCCGGCCTCGGCATGATGCAGGTCATGATGATCGCGGTCGCGTTCTACGCGGGCGACCACGCCGGCATGACGCCGGTGATCCGCAACTACCTGCGGCTGATCCAGCTGCTGATAACGGCGCCGGTCGCATGCTATGCGGGGCTCCCCTTCTTCACCGGCGCGTGGCGCGCGCTTGCCGCCCGCCAGCTCAGCATGGACGTGCCGGTGACCCTCGGCGTGCTGCTCGCGTTCGTGGCGAGTGCCTTCAATGCGCTGCGCGGAACCGGCGAGATCTACTTCGACTCGGTGACGATGTTCCTGTTCCTGCTGCTGCTCGGCCGCTACCTCGAGATGCTCGCGCGGCATCGCAACGCATCGACGACCGAGGCCCTCGTGCGGATGCTGCCCGCGACCGCCTGCCGCGTTGGCGCTGGGGCCGAGGAGCGCGTGCCCCTCGCGACCCTCATCGCCGGCGACGTCGTCCGCGTCGCGGTGGGCGAGGCGTTCCCCGCCGACGGCCGGCTCGCGGACGGCGAGACGCTCGCGGACGAGTCGCTGCTGACCGGCGAGCCCGCGCCCGTCGTGAAGCGGACGGGCGACGCGATCGTCGGCGGGACGACCAACCTGCTGCGGCCTGCCCTCGTGACGCTGACGGCGCTCGGCTCCTCGACCGTGCTCGCCAGTATCGTGCGGCTGCTCGAGCGGGCATCGACCGACCGGCCGGCGAGCACCCGGCTCGCGGACCGCGCGGCCAGCCGCTTCGTGGCTTGCGTCCTCGCGGGCGCCGCCGTCACCGCCGCGGTCTGGCTGTACGCGGACCCCACCCGCGCCTTCGCCGCGACGCTCGCGGTGCTCGTGGCCACGTGCCCCTGTGCGCTGTCGCTCGCAACGCCCGCGGCGGTGGCCGCGGCCATGGCGGCGCTCGCGCGCCGCGGTGTGCTCGTGACGCGCGCCGATGCGCTCGAGGCGCTCGCGACGGCCGACCACGTCGTGCTCGACAAGACCGGAACGCTGACGGTCGGCCAGCCGCACATCGCCGCGGTCGATGCCACGGTGCCAGCCGACGTCAGCCGGTGCACCGCCATCGCTGCCGGACTCGAGCGCTCGAGCGGCCACCCGCTCGGCCGCGCGTTCGAGTCGGTGGCGGCCTTGACGGCCACGGACATTCGCATCGTCGTGGGCGCCGGCGTCGAGGGGACGGTTGAGGGCGTGCGCTACCGGATCGGGCACTCCGATTTCGTCGCCGAGTGGTGCGGGAAGCGCCCGCGCCGCGTTGCTGCGGACGGCGTGCACCTCGGCAGGCCCGGTGAGTGGCTGGCGCGCTTCGCCATCGACGATCGCGTGCGTACCGGCGTCCGCGCCGCCATGCGCTCCCTCGCCGATGCCGGCCTCACCCTCGAGATCGCGAGCGGCGACCACGCGGACGCGGTCGCGGCCGTGGCCGCCGCAGCCGGCGTGCCGCGCTTCGCCGGCCGACTGACGCCCGCTGACAAGCTGGCGCGAGTCGCCGAGCTGCAGGCGCAGGGCGCGCGCGTCGTCGTGGTGGGCGACGGCATCAACGATGCCCCCTGCCTCGCGGCTGCCGATGTCTCGATTGCGATGGGTTCGGGCTCCGCGCTTGCCCAGTCCACGGCCGACTTCATCGTGCTCGGTGGCGACCTCGCGTGCGTCGCGACCGCGGTCGCACTCGCGCGCCGCACGCGCGCGATCATCCGGCAGAATCTCTTGTGGGCCGCGGGCTACAACCTCCTCAGCCTGCCGCTCGCCGCCGCCGGCCTCGTGCCGCCGTGGCTCGCCGCCGTCGGTATGTCCACCTCGTCGGTGCTGGTGCTGGCGAACGCGCTGCGCCTGTCGCGGATCGCCGCGCCGCGGCCCGCGCGCACCGCCCCGCCCCTCGCGATCCCGCGGGAGGCGTTGCCGTGACCATCGTCTTCGTGCTCATCCCGCTCGGTCTCGTGCTGACGGGATTCGCCGTCTGGGCGCTCTTCTGGGCGGTCGGATCGGGCCAGTTCGACGACCTCGACTCACCCGGCTGGTCGATCCTGAACGACGAGAAGGAGACAGGCCGTGATTAGCGCGTACGCGCTCCTCGGCGTGGCCGCCGCGGCGGGCGTCGCGGGCAGCGTGCACTGCGTCGCCATGTGCGGTGGGATCGCCGGTCTCGGAGCGGCGGCGTCGAGGCAACTGCCCGCCCGTCCCGTGGCAGCGGCGCTTCTCTTTCACGGTGGCCGGGTGCTGGTCTATGCGCTGCTCGGGGCCGGCTTTGCGCTCGGCGCTGCCACCGCCGTGCGACTCGTGCCGACGCTCGAGAGCGCCGGTCGGCTGGTGATGACGGTCATGCTGGCGGCGCTGGCCGTGCGGATTCTCGTGAACCGCGACGTGCTCGGAGTCGAGCGCCTCGGCGCGAAGCTCTTCCGGCGCCTGACGCCGTTGTGGACGCGCCTGCTGCGCGCACCCGGGCCGCTGCGCCAGCTCGCGCTCGGTGCGGTCTGGGGGCTGATGCCCTGCGGACTCGTCTACTCGATGCTCGCGGTTGCCGTCGCCTCGGGCCGACCGCTGCTCGCGGCGGCCAGCATGGCCGTCTTCGGCCTCGGCACCGTTCCGGCGCTGGCCGCGATCACCGTCGGCGCCGACCGACTCCGCGCGGGAATCGTTTGGCTGCCAGGCGCGCGGCTCGCCTCCGGACTCCTGGTGCTGGCCTGTGCGCTCTGGACCGGAACCGGCGCCGTGCTGCACCTGCGGCACGCCCACGATGGCCACGGCGAGCACCACGCAGGGGCCAGCGTCGCGCTCGCGCCAACCGTTCCGTGACGGCA
>CAYNCY010000138.1:0-8587 GCA_964395195.1 uncultured Steroidobacteraceae bacterium | reverse complement strand
CCGTCAACCTGATCGTGCTTGCCTACGTCCTTGTGACAGGCGAGCTTCCCGGCTATCCGATTGCGTTCGTGCTGATGACCACGGACCTTGAAGAGGTCATGGGCTTCTTCGGTTACGGGCAGCAGCTGAGGACCGCACTCGCCGTGCTGCTTCTGATCGTCGTCGTCGCCGGCCTCGCGTTTGCAGTCCCGAATCGACCGATCTTTCCGCTCGCGAATCGCCGGCTGCGCTGGAGCGCGATCACGGCGGTGGCGCTCCGCACCAATGCGGGCGGCACGATCCGCAGCCACGATTTCTTCTACACGCTCGCGGACCTGATGGGCATTCGCTGGCCCGGCGCACGGCCGGAGCGATCCTTCGCATCGCCGCGCTTCGTGCCGGAGATGAACAGCAAGTTCATCTCCGGCGGGCAGCTGGTGTCACGCATCAGACCGTCGACCCCCGGGGAGCCGACGGTCCACTGAGCGGCGCGAGTGCCGGCTCCGCCGGTCGCCCTCAGTAGCGGTACGTGAACTCGATGCCGTACGTCCGCGGCTCACCAACGAGCGCGTAGTCGAAGCCGAGGCCGCCGTCCGAGATGTTGCGCTGCGCGAGGCCGTACGACAGGTACTGCTTGTTCGCGAGGTTCTTGCCCCAGAGCGCCGTCGACCAGTGTCCGTCGTGGCCGCCGAGGAGCGAGAGCCGGGCGTTGAAGAGCGCGTAGCCGTCCTGCGCGATGCGATCGGTGTTGAGCGCATCGAAGTACTGCTTGGCGTAGTAGTTCCCGTCCACCGCGACATGGACCTGGCCCACCGGCAGCTGCGCCACGCGCCAGTCAATCGCGAGCCCCGTGTTCACATCCGGGGCCATGATCAGCTTGTTGCCCGAGCGGTCCGCAAAGTGCAGGTACAGCTCCTGGTATTTCGTGTTGAGGAGGCCGAGGCTCGCCCGGATGTCGAGGGCCGGCGTCGGCTTCGCGTGCAGCTCGACCTCGCCACCGACGATGCGCGACTTCGGCGCATTGGACGTCACGAAGCCCGTGCCCGCACAGCCGCTCGCGGTCGGGAACGCGCAGTAGGTGTCGAGGAACTGCTGGTCCTTGTACTCGTAGTAGAAGACCGCGCCGTTGAGCTCGAGGCGCTTGTCGAGCAGCGTGCTCTTGATGCCGAGCTCGTAGGCGTTGAGCTTCTCGGGCTTCGCGAACGTGAGCTCCTGCGGCCCGTTGAATGCCTGGCCGTTGAAGGCGGCGCCGCGGTAGCCCTGGCTGAAGCTCAGGTACGCGAGCACGTCGTCGGCGACCTTCCAGTCGGCACCCACCTTGATGCTGACGTTGCTGTCGCCCTGGCTGAAGTCCGGCGCAACGCCGGCCTGCGCCATGGTGCTCGTCGAGTACGTCACGTACGAGACCGGCACGGAGTACGGGATCGTCTGGGTCCAGAGCGTCGGGTACGAGTCCGGGCCGAGCGCCGTCGGCTGGTTCGTCAGGCCGCCCTCGAGCGCGTAGAAGTTCTTGATCGTGACGTTGTCCTTCGTGTACCGGATGCCCGCGCGCAGCGTCACGGTCGGCAGAACCTCGTAGCTCGCGTTCAGGAAGAGCGCCTTGCTCTCGCGCACCTGGTCGAAGTTGTTGAACTCATCGTACCCCCAGAGCGACTGGCCGCCCGGTGTCACGAAGTACCCCTGCACGCTCGAGTCGAAGAAATGGAACTGCTCGATGTAGTGGGTGTTGTCCCGCCCGTAGTAGAGGCCCGCGAGCCAGCCGAAGGCGCCGGTGTCGTGCGAGGCGATCCGGACTTCCTGCGAGATCGAGTTGATGCTCGAGGAGTAGGTGTTCGGGTCGTCGATATGGATGGCGTTGCCGGCATCGGTCGTCGCGAGCGCGCCGTCGTCGCTGCGCTCGAACCAGACGCCGTAGTCGAAGCCCGTGACCGAGGTCAGCGTGTAGTGATCGCCGAGCTGCACGTCCATCTTGAGCGAGGCACTGTCGTTGTCGAGCTTCTTCGGGATCGCGTACTTGGCACCGCTGTTGAACCAGCCGTAGTTGCCGGCCGTGCCGACGTAGGTCGGCGAGGTCGGGTCGTTGTCGACGTTGATCGCGTGCGCGCCGTACGGCGTGCCGGCCGAGCGGCTCACCGAGACCTTGAGAAGGGCCGAGAACACGTCCGAGGGCTTGTAGAGGAGCGACAGCCGGCCGCCGATGGCATCGACGCCGTTGAGCGGCTTGACCCCGGGGACGACGCTGTCGACCCAGCCGTCGCGCTCATCGTAGAGGCCGGCGAGGCGCCAGCCGAGCACGCCGTCGATGATGGGACCGCCGACCGCGGCGTTCATCGTCCGGCCGCTGAAGTTGCCGAGGCCCGCGGTGATGTAGCCGTCGTAGTCGTTGAGGGACGGGTTCTTGGAGTAGAAGCTCATCGCGCCGCCCGTGGCGTTCTTGCCGTAGAGCGTGCCCTGCGGGCCGCGCAGTACCTCGACCCGGTCGAGATCGTAGATCTGCAGTGCCTGCACCGCGCCGACCGGCTTGTAGACGTCATCGACGTACATCGCGATCGGGCTGCTCTGGTTCTGGCTCCAGTCGTTGGTCGTGACGCCACGGAGCGAGAACGTCGGCTGCGCTTCCTCGCCGTAGGGCAGGCTCAACTGGACGTTCGGAACGGCCGCGGCGATGTCGCCGGCCTGGCGGATGCCGCGATTCTCGAGCTCGGTGCTCGAGATCGCGGTGATCGCGATCGGTACGTCCTGGACCTTCTCCGTCCGGCGCTGGGCCGTGACGATGACTTCCTCGAGTCCGGCGTTCACCGGCTGCGCCTGCGCGAGCGCAAGCCCGGGCAGCAGCGTCGCGCCGGTGAGGGCAAGCCACAGGGCGCGCCGCAGGGGGAAGTGGTTGGCGTTCATTTGTTTTCTCCGGCCGATTGATTGATAGCTGTCGACATCCCGCCGCTGGCGAGCGGCGAGTCTCCAAAGGGGTTCGGGCTGTCGTTCGCGCTCATGCGCGCACGCGTACGTTCTTGGGGTCGTAGAGAGGCGCTAGCGACGCACGGGCGCCGACGCGCCGGTCCGCAAGCTCGATCTCGAAGGTTCCCTTCGTCGCGAAATCCGTGGTCACGCCATCCTTGTTCCCGACGTAGCCGAGCGCGACCGCGGCGCCGAGCGTGTGTCCGTACATCGCGGAGGTCACGAAGCCGACCTGGGTGCCATCCCGGTAGATCGGCTCGTTGTGATAGACGAGCGGCTCCGGATCCGCGAGCAGGAACTGCACGAGCCGGCGCTTCGGCAGGCCCTGCTCCTTGAGCGCCAAGAGCGCCTCGCGGCCGATGAAGCCCGCGGGCTTGTCCCAGGCGCAGGTGAAGGCGAGCCCTGACTCGAGTGGCGTGTCGTCTGGCCCGACGTCGTGCGACCAGTCGCGGTAGGCCTTCTCGATGCGCAGCGAATTGAGCGTGTGATAGCCGCAGTGCCTGAGCCCGTGCGGGGCGCCCGCGGCGACCAGCGCGTCGTAGACGGGGAGCGCAAACGCCGTCGGGATGTAGAGTTCCCAGCCGAGCTCGCCCATGTAGGTAAGACGGACGGCGAGCACGGTCTGGTAGCCGATCCGGATCTCGCGCGCGGTTCCGAACGGAAAGCCCGCGTTCGAGAAGTCATCCGGGGAGATCGACTCGAGGAGCGCCCGCGAGTTCGGGCCCTGCACGTTCAGCATGGCGTACGCGCCCGTCACGTCGGTGAGCACGCACCAGGCGTCGGCGGGCGTGTTGTTCCGGATCCAGGACTCGACGTGGGTCTGCGTGAACGCGGCCGTCAGGACCAGGAACTGGTCCGGCGCGAGCCGCGTCACGGTCAGGTCCGCCTCGATGCCGCCGCGCGCGTTCAGGAACTGCGTGTACACGCAGCGACCGACCGCGACGTCGACGTTCGCGGTCGAGATGCGGTTGAGCACGCGCGCGGCGTCCCGCCCCTGCACGAGCAGCTTCGAGAAGGAGGACTGCTCGAAGACGCCAACCTGCTCCCGCACCGCGCGGTGCTCGGCAGCATTGTTGGGGAACCAGTTCTGCCGCCCCCAGCTGTAGGCGTATTCGGGCTTCTGGCCGGCCGTCGCGTACCAGTTCGGTCGCTCCCAGCCCGCCGACTCGCCAAAGCACGCACCCGCCGCGGCGAGCCGGTCGTGGAGGATGCTCTTCTTGACACCTCGGGCCGTGGTCCACTGCCGGAACGGCCAATGGTCCTGGTAGCCGATGCCGAGCGCCTCGACTGTGCGATCCCACAGGAAGCGGTCGTTGTCCTGCCAGCGGTGCGTACGACGCAGGTTCACGGACCACACGTCCATCGGTGGGCGACCGTCGACGATCCACTGCGCCATCACGTAGCCGACGCCCCCGCCCGAAAGGATGCCGAGCGAGTTGAAGCCCGCCGCGACGAAGAAGTTCTTGAGGTTCGGCGCCTCGCCCATCAGGTAGTTGTGGTCGGGCGTGAAGGATTCCGGGCCGCAGAAGAGGAGCTTGATCCCGGTCTCCAGCAGGCACGGCACGCGGCGCATGGCGCGCTCGATGTGCGGGTACATGCGATCCCAGTCGGGCGGGATGTCGCCGAAGGCGAAGTCGGTGGGGATTCCATCCTTGCCCCACGGCTTCGCCTCGCGCTCGAAGAGCCCGACCATCAGCTTGCCGGCTTCCTCGCGGATGTACGCGGAGCGACCGGGATCGCGCAGGATCGGCAGCGTCGGATGGACGCCCGCGACGGGCTCGGAGATCAGGTAGTAGTGCTCCGCCGCCTGCAGCGGCACGTTGACCCCCGCCATCTGCCCGACCGCGCGCGCCCACATGCCGGCGCAGTTGACGACGTATTCGGCTTCGATGTCACCGGTTGCGGTGCGGACGCCGGTGACGCGGCCCTGCTCGGTGAGGATCCCCGTGACCGGCACGTGCTCGATGATCCTGACGCCACCCGCCCGCGCGCCCTTGGCGAGTGCCTGCGTGACGTCGGTCGGATTCGCGCGCGCATCGCGCGGGAAGTGGAACGCCGCCGCGAGGTCGCTCACGTCCGCGAGCGGCCAGAGTTTCTGGACCTCTGCGGGACTCACCTCGTAGGCCTCGACCCCGAAGCTCGCCGCCATGTGAAAGCCGCGGCGCATCTCCTCGGCCTTGTCGGCCGTCATCGCCAGCTGGATCGAGCCGCAGTCGATGAGGCCGGTCGATTGGCCTGTCTCGGCGCCGAGCTTCCGGTAGAGATCCTGCGTGTACTTCGCGAGCTTCGTCTGTGTCTCGGTGTCGCGAAGGGTCGTCAGGAGCCCGGCCGCATGCCAGGTCGTACCGGAGGTCAGCTGGTTGCGCTCGAGGAGGACGACGTCGCGCCAGCCGAGCTTGGCGAGGTGGTAGGCGATCGAGCAGCCGATGACCCCGCCACCGACGATGACGACCCGCGCGCGCGAGGGAGGAGTCACCGCAGCGGACGCCGGCGCGCTCACAAGAGATCGATCACGAAGTCGTAGCTCGACTTTGCGGCGTCGCGGGCATGCAGCTTGAGCGTGCCGCGGGCACCGGCATACCGGCCGGTACCGCCCACGATCGCGAACTCGGAGTCACCCGCGTCCGGGTAGGACCCGGCCGTCTCGAGCGTGCCGCCCGGGAGCTGCATCGTCCAGCGACACTCCCACCACCTGGCGACCTCGGTACGAACGCAGTAGCCGCGGTCCAGGCCGATCGACACTTTTCCGTCGGCCGACTTGATCGGATTCGTGAAGACGAGCAGGTCCCCGAGAGAATCAGCCGCGCTCCCGTGCGGGACGACCTTCTCGTTGGAGGCCACCTCGATCACGTGGATGTGCTCCGCGGCACGGGCCGGGAGCCCGAACGCCGCCGCGAGGAGGGCAATCAGGACAATCGATACTGCTTTCATCGCGTTCTCCCATCCGGGCGAGCCGGCCGGTATTGGCCCGCCGCCGCGCAAATTCCGGCCGCGCAGCCCGATGCCGCCGCTCGGGCTGGCATCGAAAAAGGGTGCGCCGCGGGTACCGCCGGGGTCTTTCGAGATTCGGCCGGGGTTATCGCAATCTTGCCGATTTCGGTGGTCCTGGCCACCCTCAGACGCGGTGGAGGTCCCGGAAGCGCTTGGGCGTCGTGCCGCAGAGCTTCCTGAACACCGACGTGAAGTGGCTCTGAGTCGAGAGTCCCACCCGGTTTGCGATCTCGGCGATCTCGAAGTCACCCGCCCGCAGCAGTTCCTTCGCGAGCTCGATCCGCCGCGCAATCACGTATTGGCGCGGCGACTGGCCGGTCTTCTTCTTGAACGCCCGGGCGAACCGGAACGGGCTCATCGCCGTTGCCGCCGCGATACGCTCGAGCGTCAGGTCTTCCTCGAGGTGACACTCGATGTAGTCGGTCGCCGCGCGCAGCTGCCGGACGGTGATCTCGATGCGGGGCGGCGCCTCGCTCGAGGCGGCGGTCGAATGGTGGCGCAGGAGGTGAAGCGCCAGGGAGCGCGCCATCGATTCCGCGAAGATCCGCGTGCCGATGCCGGGGCGCTCGATCTCGGCGAGGATCTGGCGCGCCATCTCCGCGAGCGTCGGATCCACAAGCCCGATCCCGTCGATCAGCTCGAAGCGCGGCACGCCGATCTCGGCGGCGACCTCCTCGACCACGGAGGGATGCACGAACACGTGCAGCTCATCCATCGCCGCCGAGCAGTTCCAGACGCTGTCCTGCCCCGCTGCCATCAGCATCAGGTTGCCCGGCAGCGAACGGCCGTGGTGGTGCCGGCCGCTCCAGTGGGTATCCACCTGGCACGGCCGCAGGAGATGCGCCGAGATGAAGTGCTGTTCGACCGGCGGCAGCGTGAAGTCCGCGCACCGGAGGCCATCGAACCGATGGGCCTCGAGGCGATCCCAGCCGAGCGACGCGCTCGAGCGCACGGCCGCCTGGGGCAGGCCCGCGAACCAGCGCCCCGTGGGTGGCCCGCCAGCCACCGTCAGTTCCGGTGCCCCCATGTCTCGCTCCCGTCGGGATTTTCCCGCGGGGCGGCCCCGTCGCCCCGACCCGGGGACTATATCGTCCGGGCGCTCCGGTGACTACGAGCCGCCGTACCCGCCCCGACCGGCGCGGCGGACGACGCGGCTGAGGGCGACGTGCAGGACGGCCGCCACGGCGGCGGCCGGGAGCGAGGCAGTCAGGAAGCGGTACGGGCCGAAGGACTCGTAGGTCAGGGGGTTCAGGAGCGAGACGTAGGCGATGCACCCCGCCGCGAGTGCCGTGAGCGCAGCGGGGTTGAGCCCGTACCAGAAGTAGTAGGGCGATCCGGGGGTATCGAGGTAGATCGCGCGGACGTCGATCCGCCGTCCCCGCACGAAGTAATAGTCGGCGATCTGGACCCCGCAGAGCGGGGCGAAGGCGACCCCGATCAGGGCCAGGAAACTGCCGAATTTCGCGAAAAAGAGCTCCGGGATGAACATGCCGACGAAGGCGACCGGCGCGAGCGTCAGGAGGAGGAGCGTCGTCCAGGAGCGTCGCTCGAGTGTCCGGAAATTGCGCAACCCGACCGTCGAGGCATAGATACCGGCGATCGCCGTCCCGAAATTGGCCGCCGTCACGAAGGCGAGGGCGACGATCCCGTAGGCGGGTCCGCCCACGGTCCTCAGCCACTCGGAGGGGTCGGAGGACTTGAGCACCAGGACCCCGGCGAGCCCGATGAAGCTGAGGAGGGGGACCGGGAGCCCCATCCCGAGCATCACCGGGAGCACGACGGTGCGGCCCTTCGGGGCCATCCGGATCATCGCGCCGATGTACGGCCACCACGACAGCGTCGTCACGATGCCGAGTTCGAGGCCCGTCGTGTAGTTCCACAGCCGGTCGGGCGAGGCGGCCGCGGGGCGTGCGGCGACGAGCTCGGGCCAGCGGTGCGACACGAGGAGGTAGAGCATCCAGAAGCCAACGAATACGTGCGCGACCAGCACGTTCGAGACGACCGTGACGCCGGTCGCGCCGCGTCTCAGCGCGATGAAGATGATGCCGCAGGCGACCAGCGTCAGGGCCGGTACGGCCGCCGTCGGCACCGCGTGCGCCGACAAGAGGCCGAGCGCGACCGCGAGCTGGGTCGCCGACTTCGCGAAGAAGATGATCAGCAGCGAGTTCCAGCCGATGATCGACACCTGCTGCAGGAACGCGGGCACCACCCAGCCGCGTGCGCCGAACTGCGGTCTCGTCGCCGCGATCGAGTCGATGCCGAAGCGCACGCTGATCGGGCCGCCGGCGAGGAGGACGAGCAGCATGCCGATCATGCAACCGGCGGTGAGTGCGAGGGTGCCTTCGACGAAACCGAGGTAGCCGCCGACGGACTCGCCGATCAGGTAGCACCAGGTTGCCGCCGCCGCGGTCGCAAGCGTGATGCCGAGGCGCACCGGCCCCCAGGTCCGCTCCGAGGGAACGAGCGGCCAGACACTCTCGTCTGCCGGGGTTGCGGGACCCGAAGTCACGCGCGTCCGCCGTTCGCCGCCATCAGTGCGCGCCCGGCCCGAAGACCCAGCCCACGACGATCAGCACGGCCGGCAGGACGACGCCGAGGAGCAGCATCCAGAACCAGCTTCGACCGTCGAAGTCGGCATCGCCCGCGGCTGCCTCGACCGCCC
>CAYNCY010000137.1:0-8669 GCA_964395195.1 uncultured Steroidobacteraceae bacterium | reverse complement strand
GCGCCCATCAGGAGCTCCCACAAGCGCCGCGAGGTCACGGCCGGCCGCCCGGACGCCTCTGGCGCCTCACTTGATCAGCCCCTTCGAGCGCAGGTAGTCCTCGGCCACCGCCTCGGTCGGCTCGCCATCGATCTGCACGCGGGCATTCAGGGCCTCGAGGACCTCGCGCGTGAAGCTCTCCATCAGGGGCCGCACGAGCCCCGCGATGCGCGGGTTTGCCTTGAGGACCGCCTCGCGGACGATCGGCACGGGCGCGAACACCGGCTGGTCCTGCCTGTCGTCATCGAGGAGCTGCAGGTTCGAGGCAGTGATCGCCCCGTCCGTGCTGTAGACCATCGCGGCATTGGTGCCATTGGTGCGCGCCGCGGCCGCGCCGATGGTCGCCGAGGTATCCCCGCCCGCGAGCACGATCAGCTGCTCGGGCCGAAGCGTGAAACCGTAGGTTTTCTCGAGCGAACGCAGCGTCTGCGAATTCACGAACTCGGCCGAGCAGGCCAGGATCACCTTTCCGCCCGTCGTGACCCAGCGCCCGAAGTCGCTCAGCGTCTTCAGGTGATTGGGCGTCGCGACGTCCTGGCGGACGGCCAGCGCCCAGGCATTGCTGGCGTTCGCGGGCGTCAGCCAGACGATCCGGTTGGCCTGGTAGTCGAGGCGCGCGCCGAGCTCGTAGCCCCGCCTGAGGTCCTTCCACGCAGGATCCGCCGCGACGTTGAAGAAGAACCCCGCATTCCCGGTGTACTCGACGTAGAGGTCGATCTGCCCCGAGATGAGCGCCTTGCGAACCACCGGGGTGCCGCCGAGCGTCATGCGGTCGACCGTCCTGATGCCGTTGGCCTCGAGCAGCAGGCGGATCATGTGCCCGATCATCGCCGACTCGCTCGAGAGCTTCGAGGAGACGACCACGGCACCCTCGACGGGTGCGAGCGTGCCCGCGAAGAGCGCCATGGCGAGGCAGAGCGACCTGAGCAAGCCCGACACGTTGCACCTCCGCCCCGGCAGCGGCCCGGCCGGACCCCGCTCCTGCGCGCCACCCTGCCCCGGCAGTTTTCCTGCTTCTGGCCACACGTTGTCGGTTGTTGCGCGGCGCGTCAAGCCCGGCCCCGACCCCCGACCGGAGACGGCGCGCACGGCGGGATTTCGCGCGTAAAGCAGCCCCGATCCCTTAGAATGGCGGCGACGTGTCGAGCGGTTCTTATTCCGGTTTGCGGCTGTTTCTGGAAGGGCTTCGCGGCCATCGCGGCTGGTCCCGTGCCTGGAATAAGGCCACCCCACGCGAGCGCTACCGGGTCGTCATTGTCGGTGGCGGCGGCCACGGGCTCGCGACCGCCTTCTACCTCGCCTCCGAATACGGCATCACCGACGTCGCGGTGCTCGAGAAGGGCCCGATCGGACTCGGCAACGTCGGTCGCAACACGACGCTGATCCGTTCGAACTACTTCCACCCGGACAACGTCCGCTTCTACGAATTCTCCCTGCAGCTCTGGGAAGGCATCGAGCGGAGCCTCAACTTCAACGCGATGGTGAGCCAGCGCGGCACGCTCAACCTCTTCCACACGGAGGCGCAGCGCGACCTCTTCACGCGCCGTGCCAACGGCATGCGCCTGCAGGGCGTCGATGCGCAAGCCCTGACCCGCGACGCCGTCCGGGAGATCGCGCCGCTCGTCGATCTCGACAACGGCCGCTACCCCGTGCTCGGCG
The DNA here is from genome assembly GCA_964395195.1 of uncultured Steroidobacteraceae bacterium. GTDB lineage: Bacteria > Pseudomonadota > Gammaproteobacteria > Steroidobacterales > Steroidobacteraceae > CAIKZZ01. Next base: position 6,971 of record CAYNCY010000137.1, on the reverse strand, counting down.
GCTTCCTGCAGCGCCGCGGCGGGACCGTCCGGCATGACGCCGTGGCGTGGGGCTATGCGCGCGCGGCCTCGCGCGCCGGCGTCGACATCATCGAGGACTGCGAGGTCACGGGGATCCGTCGCGACGCGACGGGCGCGACCGGCGTCGAGACAACCCGCGGCTTCATCGGCGCGGACACCGTCTGCCTCGCGGTCGCCGGCCACTCCTCGCGGCTCGCCGCGATGGCGGGCCTCCGCCTGCCGATCGAGAGTCACGTGCTGCAGGCGTTCGTCACCGAGGCGGTGAAGCCCGTCCTCGACGTCGTCGTCACCTACGGCGCCGGTCACTTCTACATCAGCCAGTCGGACAAGGGCGGCCTCGTGTTCGGTGGCGCAATCGACGGCTACAACACCTACGGCCAGCGCGGCACGCTGCCGATGGCCGAGGAAGTCGCCGCGGCCGGCATGACGATGATGCCGGGGCTCGCACGGCTGAAGGTGGTGCGCCAGTGGGGCGGCGTCATGGATATGACGATGGACGGCTCGCCGATCATCTCGGCGACGCCGGTTCCGCGTCTCATCCTGAACGGTGGCTGGTGCTACGGCGGCTTCAAGGCGATCCCGGCGGGCGGCATGACCACGGCGCACCTGATCGCACGCGGCGAGCCCCACCCGGTCGCCGCGCACTTCGACCTCCGGCGATTCGAGAACGGCCGCACCATCGATGAACGTGGCGTCGGCCCGTTCCCGTTCCTGCACTGAGCCCCGGGCCATGCTCAGGATCCCGTGTCCGTGGTGCGGTCTGCGCGATGAGGTGGAGTTTCGCTACAAGGGCGACGCCACGGCCGAGCGACCGTCGGCGGACGCGGCTGCCGAGGATTTCGTGCGCTTCGTCTACGAGCGCCCGAACCCGCGCGACTGGCACCTCGAGTGGTGGCTGCACTCGGGCGGCTGCCGGCGCCTCCTCAAGGTCGTTCGGCACACCGTGACGCACGAGATCCATGCGGTCGGGACGCCCACGCAGGGCCTGGCGCCGCCCGGCACGCCGGAGCGCGCATGACGGGTCCCGTGCGCCTCGGCGTCGGCCTCCTGACCGCGTCCGCGCGGCCCATCCGCTTTCGCTTCGACGGCCGCGCGTACCGGGGCCTCGACGGCGACACGCTGGCCTCGGCGCTCCTCGCCAACGGCGTCCGGCTCGTCGGGCGCAGCTTCAAGTACCACCGCCCGCGCGGCATCGTGACCGCGGGGCCCGACGAGCCGTGCGCGCTCATCGACGTCCTCGGCCCCGGCGGCCGCGAACCGAACGTGCTCGCGACAACGCTTCAGCTCCGCGACGGACTCGAAGCGGTAAGCCAGAACCGCTGGCCGTCGCTGCGCTTCGATGCGATGGCGGTCAGCGGTGCCCTCGGACGCTTTCTGCCCGCGGGCTTCTACTACAAGACGTTCATGGCGCCGGGCTGGGCGTGGGAGGAGGTGTACGAGCCGCTGATCCGCCGGGCCGCCGGGCTCGGACGGCTCGAGCCGGTCGCGGCTGCGCACGCGCCGCCCGCCGAGACCGTCCACGACCATGCCGACGTGCTGGTTGTCGGCGCGGGCGCGGCGGGCCTCGCCGCCGCACGCGCCCTCGCCGCTGCCGGGTGTCGCGTGCTGCTCATCGAGCAGGATGCGGTGCCAGGCGGCGGCACGCTCGACGACCCGCGCTTCGCGGCGTGGCGCGAAGCGAGCCTCGCGACGCTGGCGGCCTCGCCCGCCGTCCGGGTGCTCACCTCGACGACCGTCGTCGGCGCCTACGGTCACGGCGTGTTCGGTGCGCTCGAGACCCTCGCGCCGGCCGAGGCGGCCGCCTTCGGCGGGCTGCGGGAGCGGTTTCGCGTGATCCGCGCACCGCGCGTGGTGCTCGCAACCGGCGCGACGGAACGGCTGATTGCGTTCCCGGGCAACGATCGGCCCGGGGTCATGACCGCGGGCGCCGCGCTCAGCTACCTGCGACGCTACGGCGTCGCCGTCGGGCGGCACCCGGCGTTCTTCGTGAACTCGGACGAAGCCTACGAGAGCGTGTTCGCGTACGCGAACGCCGGCGTCGCGGCGGTCATCGACGTGCGCGCGAGCTCGCTCGCCGCCGAGCGGGCGCGCGCCCGCGGCATTCCCGTGCACGCCGGTGCCGTGGTCACGGCGGTCCACGGCCGCAAGGGAGTCCGCGCGATCGTGATCACCGACCGGGACGGGACGCGACGCCGCTCGATTGCCGCCGACTGCCTGCTGATGTCGGGCGGCTTCACGCCCGCCATCGCCCTCGCCTCGCAGCTCGAGCAGCCCGTGCGCTGGGTCGAGGCCGCAACCGGCTTCCTCGCCTCCCTCGCTCCGGCAATCGGCCGGATCGCGGGTGCCGCGCAGGGGACGCGCGGCCTCGCAGCGGCGGCGGCGGACGGCGCGCGCGCGGCCCGCGCGCTCGTCACGGAGCTCGCGCGCACGCCCGCCATCGACGCGACGTGGCCAGAGGTGCCTCCGGATCCCGAGACCTCGCCGCCCGAGCTCTTCTGGGAAGTACGTGCGCGCGGCAAGGCGTTCGTGGACCTGCAGAACGACGTCACGGCCGACGACGTGCGGCTCGCGCATCGCGAGGGTTACGAGCACGTCGAGCACATGAAGCGCTTCACCACGCACTCGATGGCGACCGATCAGGGGCGCCTCGGGGGCCTCGTCGGCAGCGCCGTGCTCGCGGCGGCGCGCGGGCAACCGCTCGCCGTCGTCGGACAATCGAAGCCGCGGCCCTACATCCGGCCGGTGCCGTTCGCGGCGCTCGCGGGCGGCGAGGTCGGTGGGCACTTCAAGCCAAAGCGTCGCCTGCCGGCGCACGACTGGCACGAGTCCGCCGGCGCGACGTTCGTGCCGACGGGCCTGTGGCTCCGGCCGCTCGTCTACTCGCGCGAATCCGGCTGGGGACCGGTGCTCGCCGAGGCGCGCGCAGTGCGCGGCGCCGTCGGCATCACCGATGCCTCGACGCTCGGCAAGATCGACGTCCAGGGGCCGGATGCGACGCGCTTCCTCGACTTCATCTATGCCAACACCTTCTCGACGCTGGCCATTGGGCGCGCGCGCTACGGCATCATGCTGCGCGAGGACGGCATGATGTTCGACGATGGCACGACCGCGCGGCTCGGTCCCGAGCACTTCCTCGTTACGACGACCACCGCGAACGCGGCGGCGGTGCTCGAGCACCTCGAGTTCCACCTGCAGGCGACCTGCGCGGGGCTCGATGTCGTGCTCACCGACGTCACCGACCAGTGGGCCCAGTTCGCGGTGGCGGGCCCGCGCTCGCGCGCGGTCGTGCAGGCGGTCGCCCCCGGCCTCGATCTCGGCAACGATGCCTTTCCGTTCATGGCCGCGGGTGCGGCAACCGTCGCCGGGATCCCGGGCCGCGTGTTTCGCATCTCGTTCTCGGGTGAGCTCGCCTACGAGGTCGCGGTGCCGGCGGCGCACGCGATCACCGTCTGGTCGGCGCTGCTCGCCGCGGGGCGCACCGAAGGGATCGTCCCCTACGGCCTCGATGCGCTCAACACGATGCGAATCGAGAAGGGCCACGTTACCGCCGCGGAGCTCAACGGCAACACCTCCGCGGACGATCTCGGCTTTGGGCGGATGCTCAAGAAACAGGGCGACTTCGTCGGCCGCGCGCTCGCGGGCCGCGCCGCGCTCGCCGCACCGGAGCGCCTGCAGCTGGTTGGCGTGCGGCCGGTCGATGCCGGACGGCGGCTTCGAAACGGCTCGCAGATCCTCGCCGCAGGCGAAACCGGCACGAGTCTCGGCTATATCACCTCCTCGACGCCCTCGGTCGGGCTCCCCGGCTGGGTCGGCCTCGCACTCGTTGCCGGAGGCCGCGCGCGCCTCGGCGAGCGTCTCGTCGCGAGTTCCCCGATCCATGGCGAGAACACGCCGGTCGAGCTCGTGAGCCCGCACATGCTCGACCCGGAGAACAGCCGTGTCCGCGCCTGAGCGCACGCGCGTCGCCCCCGGCGCGGCGGGCGCCCGCGTTGGCCGCGTTTCGCTCGACATCGTTGAGCTCGCGGCGCGGCAGGGTCGTGCGGATGAGTTGGCCGCCGTCGCGGCGGCGCAGGGCATCGTGCTCCCCTCCTTCGGGACGGCATCGGTCACGGCAAGCGCCGTCACGCTCGCGGTGCGGCCGGGACGCTGGCTCGTGCTCGCGGAACCTCATTCGCCGGGAACACTCGCCGCGCACTGGGCGCAGCACCTCGCCGCCGCCGGTACCGCGGTCGATCTGTCCTCGGCGCTCACGGCGCTGCGCCTGTCGGGCCCCTCGTACCGCGAGGTACTCGTGCGCGGCTGTCGGCTCGACCTCGATTCCGCGGCGTTCGGGTCCCGCGCGGCGGCGGCGACCCTGATGGCGCAGGTGTCGGTGACGCTGGCCTCGCTCGGCGATGGGATGCTTCTCCTGACACCGTCCACCACCGCGCGGCACTTCGAGGAGTGGCTCTGCGCCACTGCGACCCCGTTTGGCGTCGAGCGGCAGTCCTTGCTTCCATTCACCTGCCTCTGCGGAGATCCAAGCTCATGAAGGCTTCTGTACGGGCCGTCGTCATCGGCGGCGGCGTCGTCGGCGCGAGCACGCTCTACCACCTCGCGAAGATCGGCTGGACCGACGTGATGCTGATCGAGAAGAGCGAGCTGACCTCGGGTTCGACCTGGCACGCCGCGGGCGGCATGCACACGTTCAACGGCGAGGCGAACATCTCGCGGCTGCAGAAATACACGATCGACCTCTATCGCGAGATCGAGGCCCTGTCCGGACAGTCCTGCACGCTGCACCCGAACGGCGGCCTGATGCTGGCCGCCAACCAGGGCGAGCTCGATAGCCTGAAGCTCATCTGCTCGCGCGCACGCTACCTCGGCATGGAAACCGAGATGATCACGATGCAGGAAGCCCTGACGCTCAATCCGCTGATCGACCCGAGCTACTTCATCGGCGCGCTCTGGCGCGCCGACGGCGGGCACTGCGACCCGTCCGGCACGACGCACGCCTACGCCAAGGCCGCGCGGGTCCTCGGCGCGACCGTCGAGCGCTTCACCCGCGTGCTCGCGCTCAAGCAGCGCCCCGACGGCTCCTGGGACGTCGTCACCGACAAGGGCACGGTGCACGCGGAGCACGTGGTCAACTGCGGTGGCCTCTGGGCGCGCGAGATCGGCCACATGGTCGGCATCGAGTTGCCGGTGCTCGCGATGGAGCATCACTACCTGCTGACGGAGGAGATCCCCGAGCTCAAGGGCCGCGACAAGGAGATCGTCAACACGACCGACTACGCGGGCGAGATCTACATGCGCCAGGAGCGCGGCGGTGCGCTGATCGGCACCTACGAGCCGCACGGTATCGTCTGGTCGCCGCTCAAGACTCCCGATGACTTCGCCATGCAGCTCCTGCCCGATGACTTCGAGCGCCTCGCGCCCTACTTCGAGGTCGGCTTCAAGCACTTTCCGGCGCTCGGGCGCGTCGGCATCAGGAAGGCCATCAACGGGCCGTTCACGTTCGCGCCGGACGGCAATCCGCTCGTGGGTCCGGTGCGGGGGCTGCGCAACTACTGGGTCGCCTGCGCGGTGATGGCGGGCTTCAGCCAGGGCGGTGGCATCGGCCTCGTGCTGTCGCGGTGGATGGCCGAGAAGGACCCGGGCCAGGACATCATCTCGATGGACGTGGCACGGTTTGGTGCGTTCGCGACGCCGAAGTACACCTCGATCAAGGTACCCGAGAACTACGCGCGCCGCTTCCGGCTCGTCTACCCGAACGAGGAACTTCCGGCCGCGCGCCCCGTGCGCCGCTCGCCGATCTACGACCGGCTCAAGGCCCGTGGCGCCGTGATGGGAGCGAACTTCGGTCTCGAGCACGCCCTCTGGTTCGCGCCCGCGGGCGTTGCCCCCACCGAGACGCCAACCTACCGGCGCTCCGAGGCCTTTGCGGTCGTCCGTGAGGAGTGCCTGGCGGTCCGCCGGACCGTCGGCCTCTACGAGACGACGAACTACGGCAAGTACGAGGTCACGGGCCGGGGCGCGCGTGCGTGGCTCGATCGCGTGTTCGCCTGCAAGATCCCGAAGCCCGGTCGCCTCGGCCTCGCGCCGATGCTGAGCGACGCAGGAAGGATCATCGGCGACCTCTCGATCGCCTGCCTCGCGCAGGACCGCTACATGATCGTGGGCTCGGGCTTCGCCGAGGAGTTCCACCTGCGCTGGTTCTGGCAGTCGGATCCGCCGGACGATGTGTTCGTCCGCTCGGCGGCCTCGACACTGGCGGGCGTCTCGATTGCGGGCCCGCACGCGCGGGCGCTCCTCGAACGCCTCGTGCGCGTCGATCTCTCGGCGGACGCGTTCAAGCTCTTCCACGTGAAGGAGACCGCGGTCGGCTATGCGCCCGCGGTGCTGACGCGCGCGGGGTTCACGGGCGAACTCGGCTACGAGATCTGGACGACGCCCGACTACTTCGCCTCGCTCTACGACGACCTCTGCGATGCGGGCCAGGACCTCGGTCTCGTGCACTTCGGTGGCCGGGCGCTGTCATCGCTCAGGCTCGAGAAGGCCTACGGCTCCTTCAACAAGGATTTCCGTCCGGACTACACGCCGGGGGAGACGGGACTCGATCGCTTCATCGATTTCGGCAAGGCCGACTTCAGCGGTCGCGCGGCCGCGCTCGCCGAACGTGCGGCGGGCCCGAAGCGCCGCTTTGTCGTGATGGAGGTCGATGCGGGCGATGCCGACGTCATCGGCTACGAGTCCATCATGCAGGGTGGGACCGCCGTCGGCTATGTAACCTCGGGCGCCTACGGGCACACCATCGGCAAGAGCCTCGCAGCGGGCTACGTGCCCACCGCGCTCGCGCGCCAGGGCGAGCGCCTGTCGATCGACGTGCTCGGGGAGATGCGAAGCGCCACCGTGCGGCTCGAGCCGCTCTACGATCCGAAGGGGCTGCGCCTCAGAAGCTGACGCTAGAGC
>CAYNCY010000136.1:0-8711 GCA_964395195.1 uncultured Steroidobacteraceae bacterium | reverse complement strand
TCGCGGGATTGAAGAGCGGGCCGAAGCTCTTGTGGATCTCGGAGTTGATGTAGCCGAGCCATTCCTGCAGCCGGTAACGCTCGAAGGAGGCCGGCGGCGGCGCGAGGCCGCTCGCGGGCTTCTGGTCCGCGAGGTACTGGAGGACCGCCGTGCCCTCGGTCAGGAGGCTGCCGTCAGCGAGCTCGATCGCGGGCACGTAGCCCTTCGGGTTGATCGCGGCGTAGTCGGCGCCCGCCTTGGTCTTCTTGGTGCGCAGGTCCACCTGCACGGCCTCGAAGGGCACGCCGATTTCCTTGAGCACGATGTGCGAGGCGAGCGAGCAAGCGCCCGGCGAGAAATAGAGTTTCATTGTCGATCTCCGTAGTGGCTTACCAAGGACGACGCGATCGTCGGCGTCATTCGCCGAGCCCGACCGCATCGAGTACGAATGCGTATTCCTCCGCGATCTCCCGGTAGCGGCGGAAGCGTCCCGACTGGCCGCCGTGCCCGGCCTCGAGGTTGGTCCTGAGCACGAGCAGGTTGGAATCGGTCTTGAGCGTGCGCAAGCGCGCCACCCACTTGGCCGGTTCCCAGTACTGCACCTGGCTGTCCCACAGACCCGTCGTCACCAGCATCGCGGGATAGTCGCGCGCCGAGACGTTGTCGTAGGGCGAGTAGCTCAGGATGTAGTCGTGGACCTTCGCATCCGTGGCCGGGTTCCCCCACTCGTCGTATTCGTTCGTGGTCAGCGGGATGGAAGGATCGAGCATCGAGGTCAGCACGTCGACGAAGGGCACGTGCGCGACGAGCGCGCGGTACCGCTCGGGCGCGAGGTTCGCGACCGCCGCGATCAGGAGTCCACCGGCGCTGCCGCCCATCGCCGCGATGCGCTTCGGGTCCGCGAGGCGCCGCTCGGTGAGGAAGCGGGTCACGTCGATGAAGTCGGTGAAGGTGTTGCGCTTCTGCTCCACGCGGCCCGCGTCGTACCACGCGCGGCCGAGCTCCTGCCCACCACGCACGTGCGCGATTGCGTACACGAAGCCCCGATCGACCAGCGACAGCACGCTCGAGCGGAAGGACGGATCCTGCGAGAGCCCGTACGCGCCGTAGCCGTACTGGTAGAGGGGCGCCGTGCCATCGAGCGGCGTGCCCTGCCGGTAGAGCACCGACACCGGCACGCGCGCGCCGTCGCGCGCCGGTGCGAACAGGAGCTCGGTCACGTAGTCGGCCGAGTTGAAATCACCGACCACCGGCTCCTGCTTGAGCAGCGTGCGCGCGCCGCTCAGCATGTCGTAGTCGTACGTGGTCGCGGGCGTCGTCAGCGACGAGTAGACGTACCGCAGCGTGTCGGTGTCGCTCTCCTCGTTCGTGCCGAGCCCCATCGTGTAGGCGCTCTCGGCGGCATCGAGCACGAACTCGCGCGCACCGTCCCACGAACGCACGCGAATGCGCCTCAGCGCGTCGGAGCGCTCGGCGAGCACGAGGAAGTTCTTGAACGCCTCGATGCGCGCGATGTAGGCATCGCTCCTGTGCGCGAACACGCACCGCCACGTCGCGCGATCGCCGACCGTGTCGATCGGTGACTCGAACACCTGGAAGTTCGGCGCCTGCCAGTTGCTGCGGATCAGGAAGCGCTCACCCAGGTCCTGCAGCTGGTACTCGTGGTCGCGCTCGCGCGGCAGCGCGAGGCGAAAGGCCAGCTCCGGGTCGTTGGCATCGGCGAAGCGGTATTCGCTCGAGACCGTGCTCTGGCCGACGATGAAGATGAAGCGCTCGCTCTTGCTCTTGAAGATGCCGGTGTAGAAGCTCTCGTCGTCCTGCTCGTAGATGATCGCGTCCGAGGCGACCGGCGTTCCGAGCACGTGCTTCCTGACCCGGAAGCCGAGCAGCGTCTCGGGGTGCTTCTCGACGTAGACGAGCGTGCGGTTGTCGTTCGCCCACGCGAGGTCGGCCTCGACGTTCTCGAGGCGATCCGGATAGATCTCGCCGGTCTCGAGGTTCTTGATCCTGACGACGAACTGGCGCCGCCCGACCGTGTCCTCGGCGAATGCCAGCAGCCGGTTGTCGTGGCTGACCTCGAGCCCGCCCGTCTGGTAGAAGTCGTGTCCCGCCGCCTGCACGTTGTCATCGAGGAGGACCTCCTCGGGAGCCTCGAGCGAGCCCAGGCGCCGTGCGTGGATCGGATACTCCCGGCCCGCGTCGTAGCGCGTGTAGTACCAGCCGCCGTTGCGGCGCGCCGGGACCGTCGAGTCGTCCTGCCGGATCCGTCCGACGATCTCGGCATAGAGCCGCTCCTCGAGCGGCGCAAGCGGCGCGAGGCTCTCGTCGCGGTAGGCGTTCTCCTCGCGCAGGTACCCGAGCACGTCCGGATTCGCGCGTGCGTCGTCGCGCAGCCAGTAGTACGGATCCGAGCGCGTACCGAAGGGTGAGGCGACCTCGTGCGGCCGTAGAGCGGCACGCGGTGCGGGGCGGGTCATCGGTGGGCGACCTTGGGAGGGTTCACGGGGGACCGGTTATGGTACCCGCTCCCGGTGAAAGCAACCGGCCCGTCGCCGCCGCGTGCTAGCCTTTCGGCGATGTATCCGCCCCGATCGACCTCTGCCGGCGGCATGACGCGCCTCCTGGCGCTCATCGCCTGCCTCGCCTTCGCGCCGCTCGCAACCGCCGCCGGCCCGAAGCCGTGCTGCACCGATCCCGCGCACTTCCACTTCGACGTGCTGCCGGCGGAGGGCTCGGTCGACTTCGAGATCAACCGCTCGAGCCCGGTGTTCGAGTTCCAGAGCGGTCTCAGCGCGTTCCGGGCGTACGCATTGCCGACGACGACCCGGCCCTACTTCGTCGAGGTGCAGAGCTTCCTCGCCGGTGGCGCCGATCCCGAGCGCGCCCACGTCTTCTACCCGGTCGTCGCGGTGCTGACCGACGACTTCCTCGTCTCGCGCTCGACCGATCTCGAGGCGCTGCGCTTCGAGCTGCCGTTCTTCGAATCGACCTCGACTCCCGCCTACCGGCTGGTGCTCGCCATCGATCCTTCCAACACGCACGAGCGCTACCTCGTCGTGTTCACGCCGGCGAGCCTCGGCGAGGGCCGCACGCTGCCGCCGATCTCGACGCCCGAGACCGCCGCGGAAGCCGCCAAGATCGCCTACCTCGGTGCCGCGCCGTACGGGCGCCTGCGGATTACGCTGCGGCCCGGCGACGTCGCGCCGCCCCAGGGCGAGCCGCCGCCCGCGCCGATGCCGACCGAGGCGCCTGCCCGCTAAGCCGCTCGAATGTCGCGGCGCTTCGGTTTCCTGCTCGCCCTGCTCGGTGTCATCTCGGTCGCCGCCGGGTGTTCCTCGTCCGCGAACGCCGTGTTCCGGATGCCGGCGACGTCGATGGATCGCCTGAAGCCCGCGCTCGCACTGCTCGCCGCGCACGGCGGACTCAAGGCCCGCGCGCGGATCGCGACGACGGAGCCGTGCACGTTTGCGGACTTCACGGACGATCCCAGGATGCTCGTGTCGCTGAAGGCGCGGCGGATCGGCACCGGCTACGAGGTACGCCTCGTCTCGACCGGGCTCGGTGCGCGCTACGAGCGGTACCGGAAGCTCGAAGCGGAGCTCGGGAGCACGCTGCGCACGATTTACGGGCGCTCGCTCAACGTCGCGCACGATGAGCGGACGTACCCGGTGTGCACGGGGCCCTAGCGCCGCGCGGCGGTCCTGCTAGAAGAACTCCGGGTGCTCCGTGCGGAGCTTGCGCTCGAGATCATCGGCTACCTTCAGACCCAGGTGCGACGGCGCGAGCCGCCGCGCCGTGTCCCAGCACGCCCAGGCCAGCACCGGATCGTAGGCGGTGTTGTACATGCCGCCGAGGTCGATCCACGCGCCGGTCAGGTGCGGGTTGACGCGCAGGGCCGCGAGCAGCGATTCGATGCCCGCCTGGGTTCGACCCAGGTTCGAGAGGATGTTGCCGCGGAAGACGTTGAGGAGATAGCGTCCCGCGGGATCCACGTCGCGCAGTTCCTCAAGCGTCTTCACGGCCTTCTCGGCTTCGGCCGCGCTCGCGGGATTCAACGCGCCGGCCACGCGTGCCACGTCCGGATCGCCCTGCACGCGCGCACGGTTCGCGAGGAGCCAGTCGGGGCTCGTGTCGCCGTTTTCGATCACGACCGAAAGGTGGCGCAGGAAGGCTTCCAGCATCTTGCCCTCGGCCAGGAACGCATCGCGCTCGGCCTTGGTCACAACCACCGCGGCGGCGACGCCGGCGGGACCCTCGGCGGCGAGCGTCGCGAGCGTCTTGCCGGGCTCCGTCGATGACGGCGCGCGCGTGGCGGCCGCCAGCGAGTAGCTCTCGTCGGCGCGCAATTCTATGCCCGTGACCCTGATCGTCCGCGTGACCTCGTACACGTTCGAGATATGAATCCGAAGCTGGCGCGGCACGCCCTCGTAGCCCGCGAGCTCGCGAAAGATCTTCGGATGGCCGCCCGTGAAGTAGCGGAGGAATCGCCAGTATTCGCCGGCATACGCCTTCGGCACGGGCAGGGACGCGCGGCTGAGCGCGAGGAGTTCGCGTCCCTTCCAGCGAAAGCTCCGCTCGTCGCCCTTCGCATCCGCGTCGATGGCCGTGTTCGCGCCGGGGATCTCGATCGCGAATTCATTCTCGAGGATCGCGGGCACGAAATGATCCGTGTCTATCTTCGCCGCCGTGAGGAGGCGCCCGAGATACATCCGATTTTCGAGCTCGTGGACGCGAAAGCCGATGTTCGAGTAGAGCGAGTCCTCTTCGTAGGTTTGCGTCGCGAGGGAGAGCGCGTACGCGCGTCCGGTCGCGAAATCTTCGATATAGCGCTTCCCGTGGTGCTCAAAGCTGAGGAAGGTGTGGCCGAGCGTCACGGTGATCGGGAATGTTTCGTCGGGCGGCGCGGCCTTCCCGCCGGGCGTGATCGACACCGAATGCTCCGACACGGACAGCGTCAGCACGGGGTGCGCGAGCGCGGCGGGCGACGCGGCGGTGAGGAGGGCGAGCACGGCGAGGGGCCCGAGGGCCCGGGCCGCGAGCTCGATCACTCGACGGTGCCACACACGTGTCATCGCACCCCCTCTCTGGGAGCGGGCCGCTCCCGCCCGCGGATGCCGGCGGGTCGGCGGCCGCGCGATTGGAACGCACAACTCGCCGCGGTTCAAGGCCGCGCCGCTCTAGAGGTCCCGCAGCCGGTCGTGCTCGCGCTGCTGCTCATCGCGGCGCCTGCGCTGCCGCGGTAGCCGCCACCACGCCTCGTAGGTGACGAGCAGCGTCACCGCGATCACGAATGGCGCGAACTCGAGCAGGAAGCGGTACGCGATCACGGCGGCGATCAGCGACTCCTTCGGTGCGCCTGGCAGCAGCGTCACGAGCACCGCCTCGAAGACGCCGAGCCCCGCCGGGACGCTGCTGACGAGCCCGGCGATGATGCTGAGCACGTAGACGCCGAGGAACACGATGAACGGTGGCGCGATGCCCTCGGGCAGGAGCGTGTAGAGCACGCTCGCGCCGCTCGTGACCTCGATGATGCCAACGAGGTACTGGATGGCGGTCAGCCGCGGCGGCGGCAGCGTCATCGTGACCTGGCCAAGCACGAGCGGCCCGCGCCGCTTCATGATCAGCGTGAGGTAACCCAGGTGGATCGCGAGGAACGCGAGCCCGCAGCCGCGCGCGAGCTCGGGCGAGATGCCAAGAATGTGCGCCGCGGGCTCGCTCTGCAGGACGCCCGAGAGCCCGAGCATGAGGCCGAGGCCGAGCGGATAGGGCATGGCCGCGAGCAGCACGAACTTGCCGATGTCGAGCGGGCGCATCAGCACCGCGCGGTAGAGCCGGTAGCGGATCGCGCCGCCCGAGACCGTTCCCCATCCGACGACGTGGCCGATCGGCGCCGCGAGGAGCGCCCCCAGCATCGCGCGCCGGCCACTGACGGGGCCCGCGAGCGCGCGCGCGATGATCGCCTCGTAAAAGGCGAGCGCGGAATAGAGCACGAGCACCAGCACCGCGGCGATCGCAATCGGCCCGCCGCCGATGGTGTGCAGCTGCGCGATGACGTCCCGGGCACTGACGTGGCGGAAGGTGCGCACGAGCACGCGCGCGGCGATCGCTATGGCCGCGATCGCAACGACGATCGGCAGGACGCGCCGCGGATTGAGGGTGAATCGCATCGGCGTCAGCGGATGCGCCGCTCGGAGTAGTTCTCTTAGATGTTGTCGCGAAAGAAGCTCCACATCGCGGCGGAGCCGCTCAGGCGCCGCCACGTGTCCTCGGACACGCCCGAGTACTCGACCAGCGTGCCGTTGCCGAGCTCGACCCGAAGCGCCCGGTTCGATGCGTCATAGCCGATCGCCCTGAGGTTCCCGGCGCTGACCTTCTTCATTTCCATCGCAGCGTCCCCGTTGCTGTGCGCGCGACCTTGAGGATTGCCGATCGCGCGTGCTGCGCTCGCCCCGGCACGTGATGCACGAGGATCGACTTCTCGCGGACCGTCTGCGGTACGCGGAACGCAAAGTGCCCGACGGTCTTTCCTTCGACCGCGATGTCCATCTCGTAGTCGCCCGCCGGGTCGCCCGGCGCGAGCGCCCAGTAGAAGCGCGAGAGCTCGCCGTCCTCGACCATGTCATCGCCCTCGGCGACGACGGTGCGTCCGTCGGCCGAGATCACGATGTCCGGGTCCGAAGCGGCGTCGCCCCAGTCGGCGGGCGGGCGCGGCAGGCGCAGGTGCTCCTGCCAGTGCAGTGACTGGCGCGTGGTGTCGACCTCGACGACCCAGCCGAAAGTCTCGCCGTCCTCGGCCGGCACCACCGTGGTCGGCACGAAGTTCTCTTCGCCCGCCTTATTGGTCTCGAGGATGCCGAACTGCGCGCGCTTGACGACGAGGTCGGCGCCGACCCGAAGCGGCAGGCGGGGCGCCGCCGTCCGGTGGAACGACACGCCCGGGCGGTGCGGCGACGTGCCGGCCTGGCCGCACGCGACCAGCTGGGATGCGCCGACGGCGAGGAGAACTGCGAGAAAATGTTTCAATTCGGTACGGCTTGCGTAAGGCGGATTTTCATTATCCCTCAATCGGATGGGTGGCGCTCCACGCCGGGAGCCGCGTGACTCCCGGGGGACGGCGCGCATACACTCGATTGCGAGTCCACCCGGAGGATCCGCCCATGCCGCGATTCGCGCTGTCGATGCTGCTCGGTGCCCTGCTGGTCAGCCCCCTCGCGGGTGCCGTCGATGCCCCGGCGGCCGCGCCCACCTCCGTGCCATTCAGCCTCGTGAGCTCGGAGCTCACGGCGGGCGGCCGGCTGGAGCTGCGCCACGTATTCAACGGCTTTGGGTGCACGGGCGGCAACGTCTCGCCGGCGCTCAGCTGGAGCGGCGCGCCGGCGGGCACGAAGAGTTTCGCGCTCACGGTCTACGATCCCGATGCGCCGACGGGGAGCGGCTGGTGGCACTGGGTGTTGATCGACATCCCCGCGACGACGACGACTCTCGCGGCGGGCGCGGGCGATGTGACCTCGGGCAAGGCGCCGAAGGGCTCGATGCAGCTGACGACGGATTTCGGCAAGCCCGGCTTCGGCGGCGCGTGTCCGCCCGCGGGCGACAAGCCGCACCGGTACGTGTTCACGCTGTTCGCGCTCAAGGTCGACCGGCTCGGCATCGATCCTTCGTCCACCGCCGCGATGGCCGGGTTCATGCTGAACGCGAACAAGATCGACAAGGCGAGCTTCACCGTCTACTACGGGCGCTGAACGGCGACGCGTTCGACCGACTCGACCAGCATCACTTCGCAGGCGCCGGCACCCGAGTCCTCGCGCGTCAGCGACGTACGGATCCGCATGCCATCGTCGCGACGCGCATCCACGAGTTCACCCACGAGGTGCACGACTTCGCCCCGGCGCAGGTGCTCGAGCGCGCGCTCGACCCAGCGATCCCGAGGGATCGTGTGCGTGTTGGCGCTGTGCCTCAGGATCTCGGTCGGCGTGAGCGGTGCGTTGGCCGGCCAGTGCACGGTGTAGAAGCGCGCCGACTGCTCGATGTCGAGCGCGGCGAGCATGCGTCCGTCCGACATCGGGCCCCAGCCGAGCGCAAGGTCAACGGGGACCAGGCCCGCGAGCGGGTCGAGCCGGTAGCGCTCCCGCCCGAGGACGCGCGCCGTGATGTCGTAGTGAGCGCGCGGCGTGAGCAGCCAGCGGCCGTGCGCGACGGGGCTCGCACCTTCGATGTCTTCCTGCAGCGGCTCGGCCGGCGCGAGCACGCCGGCGGGGGCGGACACCGGCCGGTCGCGCCACCAGCCGATGGCACCCTGCACGATGAAGACCGCGAGAGCGGCTTTGAGCGCCCAGGAAACCCACGCATTCATCGGTCGATGCTACGGCGCGCACCCCACGCGCGCCGTGACGCAGGTCGCCGCCGGGAACCCGCGCTCAGGCGCTCCCGCCGCCGCGCGCGACGAGCGTCGCAAAGGCCGCGCGGGTGCGCGCTGCCGTCGCCGGGTCGCGCATGAAATCCCGCCCCCAGTGGTGCGCATAGCGGATCGCGACGAGCTCGTGCGCGAACTGCGCAGGGACCGCGTCCGCGGGCACGTGGCCGTGACGGATGGCCGAACCGATCAGCTGCTCGAGCACCTGGCGAAAGTCGCGAAAGACGCTCATCAGCCGGTCGCGGACGGGACCCTCCTCCTCGTCGAACTCGACCACCGCGCCGAAGAACGGGCAGTGGCCGCGAAGTCCGGCCCCCCC
>CAYNCY010000135.1:0-8779 GCA_964395195.1 uncultured Steroidobacteraceae bacterium | reverse complement strand
ACGCCCGCGGCGTCGAGCTAGCTCGCACGGAGACCCCGCCCATGATGACCAATCCGACCGGCCGTCTCACCCAGGGACAGTTCAGCTTCCTCGCGGACCTGACGGACGAGGAGATCGCGCTGCAGGTCGAATACGGCCTCGGCCGCGGCTTCGCGTGGAGCGTCGAGTACACCGACGACCCGCACCCGCGCAATACGTACTGGGAAATGTTCGGCATGCCGATGTTCGATCTCAAGGACGCGGCCGGCGTGCTGATGGAACTCCGGCAGTGTCGCCAGGCCTTTCCGCGCCACTACATCCGCCTGATGGCGTTCGACTCGACGCGCGGCGTCGAGAGCGTCGCGATGAGCTTCATCGTGAATCGTCCCGCCGTGGAGCCGGGCTTCGGGCTCGCGCGGCAGGAGGTCGAGGGACGCTCGTTGCGCTACACGATCTCGAGCTACGCGGCGGTCGAACCCGAGGGCGAGCGCTACCGGCGCTGACCCCGACGCCGACCCGTCGCCGCCTGGGCGCGAGCCCAGGCGCGACGCTCGCCTCTTTGCGGAGACCCCGATGCCGAGCCCGCTCTACTCGATTCCCGGCGCGCCAACACCGGAAACGACGGCCACTGCGGCCGAAGCAGCGCCAACGCCCGCGACCGCCGCGCGCACCGTCAACGAGGTGCTGGCCGAGAGCCAGGCCGGTCTCGTCATGGACGAGCTCGACCGCGCGCTCGTCGGACTTGCGCCCGTCAAGACGCGCATTCGCGAGATCGCGGCATTGCTGGTGATCGACAAGCTGCGCCTCAACCTCGGGCTGCGCGCCGAGACGCCTAGCCTGCACATGTCCTTCACCGGCAACCCCGGAACCGGCAAGACGACCGTGGCGCTCCGGATGGCGGAGATCCTCCATCGCCTCGGCTACGTGCGCAAGGGACACCTGGTGGCGGTGACGCGCGACGACCTCGTCGGTCAGTACATCGGCCACACGGCGCCCAAGACCCGCGAGGTCCTGAAGAAAGCGATGGGCGGCGTGCTGTTCATCGACGAGGCCTACTACCTCTTTCGCCCCGAGAACGAGCGCGACTACGGCCAGGAGGCGATCGAGATACTGCTGCAGGTCATGGAAAACCAGCGCGACGACCTGGTGGTGATCCTGGCCGGCTACAAGGACCGGATGGAGACGTTCTTCCAGTCCAATCCCGGCATGCGCTCCCGGGTCGCGCACCACGTCGACTTCCCCGACTACCCGGCCGCCGATCTGCTCGAGATCGCCGAGCGCATGCTCGCCCGCCAGGACTACCACTTCGGGCCCGGCGGCCGCGAAGCGTTCCAGGAGTACCTCGGGCGGCGGATCCAGCAACCGCAGTTTGCGAACGCGAGGAGCGTTCGCAACGCGCTCGACCGCGCTCGGCTGCGACAGGCGCGCCGCCTGTTCGACGAGCGCGACCGCGCGCTGTCGAGGGAGGACCTGACGACCATTGACGCGAGCGATATCCGCGCCAGCCGCGTGTTCACGACACCGCCCGCCTCGACCCCTGCCTGAGGACGCCTTGCCATGCATCTCGGCCGCACGACCTTGTCGAAATTCCTGATCGAGCAGCTCGATGGCACCGATGGCGCACGCGACCTGGGGGCGCTTCTCGTCGACGTCGCGGCCTCGGTCAAGGCGATTTCGGCGATGACGGCCAAGGGGGCGCTCGGCGGCTTCCTTGGAAAAGTCGACTCCGTGAACGTGCACGGCGAGACCCAGGCCAAGATGGACGTGGTCGCCAACGACCACCTGCTGCACGGTTGCGAGTGGGGCGGGCTGGTTGCCGGCATGGCCTCCGAGGAACTCGACGAGCCGTACACGCTGCCGCCCCAGTACGCGCCGGGGCGGCTGTTGCTGATTTTCGATCCGCTCGACGGCTCGTCGAACATGGACGTCAACGTCTCGGTCGGCACGATCTTCTCGGTGCTGCGCCACGCGGGCGACGCACCTCCCGTGGTCGGCGATTTCCTGAAGCACGGCCGCGAACAGGTCGCCGCCGGCTACGCAATCTACGGGCCGGCGACGATGCTCGTTCTCACCGTCGGCAAGGGCACGCACGGATTCACGCTCGATCGCGAGATCGGCAACTTCATCCTGACGCATCCGAACCTGCAAATCCCGGTCGAGACCAGCGAGTTCGCCATCAACACCAGCAACGCGCGGTTCTGGGAGCCGCCCGTGCATCGCTACGTCACCGAGTGCCAGGCCGGCCGCAGCGGTGACCGCGGCCGCGACTTCAACATGCGCTGGATCGCCTCGATGGTGGCCGAAGTCCACCGCATCCTGATCCGCGGCGGCGTGTTCATGTACCCGAAGGACACGAAGGATCCCGCCAAGCCTGGCCGACTCCGGCTGATGTACGAGGCGAATCCGATCGGCTTCCTGATCGAGCAGGCGGGCGGGCGCGCGAGCACCGGGCGACAGCGCCTGCTCGATGTCACCCCCGATGCGCTCCACCAGCGGATCCCGGTGATCCTGGGCTCGCGCGCCGAGGTCGAACGGATCGAGCGGTACCACGCGGAACACGCGAGCGGCACCGACCAGCCGTACGCCTCGCCGCTGTTCAACGAGCGCTCGCTCTTCCGTCCCGAGGCGCGTGGCTGACCGTCGCGCGGACCCATCGACCCGAGATCGAGGCCCCTGATGTCCACCAAGCATCCCATCGTCGCCGTGACGGGCTCCTCCGGCGCCGGCACCACCACCGTGATGAAGAGCTTTGCGCACATCTTCCGGCGCGAGCGCATCAGGGCGCAGGTGATCGAGGGCGACTCGTTCCACCGCTTCGACCGGGTCGAGATGCGCGCGCGCGTGCGCGCCGCCGACCAGGGCGAAGGGCCACAGATCAGTCATTTCGGGCCCGAATCGAACCTGCTGCCCGAGCTCGCGACGGCCTTCGAGAACTACGGCCGCACGGGCATGGACCGCGTGCGCCGCTACATCCACGACGAGGTGGAGGCGAAGGAGCTCGGCGGCCAGCCCGGCACGTTCACGCCGTGGCAGCCGATGATGGAATCAAGTGACCTGCTGTTCTACGAGGGCTTGCACGGCGGGTACGTCGGACCCGACGCGGACGTGGCGCGGCACGTCGACCTCTTGGTCGGCGTCGTGCCGATCATCAACCTGGAGTGGATCCAGAAGCTTCATCGCGACCAGCACATGCGGGGCTACAGCCAGGACGCCGTGATCGAGACCATCCTGCGTCGCATGCCGGACTACGTGAACCACATTTGCCCGCAGTTCAGCCGCACGCACGTCAACTTCCAGCGGGTGCCGACCGTCGACACCAGCAACCCGTTCATCGCGAAGGACATTCCCTCGGCCGACGAGTCGATGGTCGTGATCCGCTTCGCGAATCCGAAGGGGATCGACTTCAACTACCTGCTGTCGATGCTCCACGATTCGTGGATGAGCCGGCCGAACAACATCGTCGTGCCGGGCGGGAAAATGGGCCTCGCGATGCAGCTGATCTTCACGCCGATGATCCTGCGGCTCATCGACATGAAGAAGCGCGCCTAACAACAGCGAGGACGATAGCTGCATGCACGCCCAATCCACCGGCCGGACACCCGACCGGCGTCTTCTCGCGAATGCCCTGCGTATCCTTGCGATCGACGCCGTGGAGGCGGCGCAGAGCGGCCACCCCGGTGCGCCGATGGGAATGGCCGACGCCGCGGAGGTGCTGTGGCGCGGGTTCCTCCGCCACAACCCCGTGGACCCGGCCTGGCCCGATCGCGATCGGTTCGTGCTGTCGAACGGCCACGGCTCGATGCTGCTGTACGCGCTCCTGCACCTGACCGGTTACGACCTGCCGCTCGAGGAGCTCACGCGGTTCCGCCAGCTGCACAGCCGCACGCCCGGCCATCCGGAGTTCGGGCAGACCGCGGGCGTCGAGACGACGACCGGGCCGCTCGGCCAGGGGCTTGCGAACGGCGTCGGCATGGCCCTTGGCGAGCGACTGCTGGCTGCGCAGTTCAATCGACCCGGCCACACGATCGTCGATCACCGCACGTGGGTGTTCGTGGGCGACGGCTGCCTGATGGAAGGCATCAGCCACGAGGCCTGCTCGCTCGCCGGCACGCTCGGGCTCTCGAAACTCATCGTCGTCTACGACGACAACGGCATCAGCATCGACGGACGGGTGGAGCACTGGTTCGGCGATGACACGCCGGCACGGTTTCGCGCCTACGGCTGGCGGGTGATCGCCAACGTCGACGGCCACGATGCGGCGGCGCTCGAGACCGCCTTCAGAGAGGCCTGCGAGGAGACGGGTCGCCCGACGCTCGTGTGTTGCCGCACGATCATCGGCTTTGGCAGCCCCGCGAAGGCGGGCACTCACGAGGTGCACGGCGCGCCGCTGGGCGCCGCGGAGGTCGCGGCCACGCGCGCGGCGCTCGGGTGGTCGCTGCCCCCGTTCGAGATTCCTGCGAACGTACGCGCGGACTGGGACGCGCGCGAAGCGGGCACCGCCCTGCAGCTCGACTGGGAGCGGCGTTTCAGGTCCTACGCATCTGCACACCCGGATCTCGCGGCCGAGTTTTCGCGTCGCGTCGACCGCAAGTCGCTCCCGGACCATTGGCGGGAAGCGAGCGGCGCGGCGCTCGCAAAGGTTGTCGCGGGCGGCGCGGCGATCGCCTCCCGCAAGGCCTCGCAGAACGCGATCGACGCGTTGCTCCCCCTCCTCCCCGAGCTGATCGGTGGCTCCGCGGACCTGACCGGGTCCAACCTCACCGAAGGGAAAGGCAGCGTGCCGGTGCGCCGCGCACGGGCGGGCAACCACATCAACTACGGGGTACGCGAGTTCGCCATGAGCGCGGCGATGAACGGCCTTGCGCTGCACGGCGGGTTCATCCCGTACGGCGGCACGTTCCTCACGTTCTCCGACTACAGCCGCAACGCCGTCCGCATGTCGGCGCTGATGCGGTTGCGCGTCATCTACGTTTTCACGCACGACAGCATCGGCCTCGGCGAGGACGGTCCGACACACCAGCCGATCGAGCACATCTCGAGCCTGCGCCTGATCCCGAACACGTCGGTCTGGCGTCCCTGCGATGCGGTGGAGACGCTGGTCGCGTGGCTGGTCGCGATCGAGCGCGCCGAGGGGCCGACCTGCCTCGTCCTGTCGCGCCAGAACCTGCCTCACTACGCGCGCTCGCCAGAGCAGCTCGAGGCGATCCGTCGCGGTGGCTACGTGCTCCTCGGGGGCGACGAGCCCGCCGACGTCACGCTGCTGGCGACGGGCTCGGAGGTTGCATTGGCGGTCGAGGCGCGTACGCTCTTGCAGCCCATGGGAATTCGCGCCCGGATCGTGTCAATGCCGAGCTGCAGCGACTTCGACGCCCAGGACTCGGCCTACCGTGCCGCCGTGTTGCCGGCGGATATCCCTGTGCTCGCGATCGAGGCCGGCGTAACGCGGTTCTGGCGCGGCTACGTCGGGAACGCGGGCGATGTGCTCGGCATCGATCGCTTCGGCGAATCAGCGCCCGCAGCGAAGGTGGCGGCGGCGCTCGGCTTCACAGCGGCCACCGCCGTCGAGCGAGTTCGCGCGCTACTCGAGCACCGTGGGCGGCACTGACGGCGCACGCGCCGAGCCGCTGCGCGCATGGCCGGGTTCCCGGCCGCGCGCCATACTCTTTGACCTCGACGGCACGCTGCTCGATACGGTCGGCGACATCCGCTTTGCTCTCAACCAGGCGCTGGCCGACCGCGCACTCGCCCCGGTCGGGGCGGACGTGGTGCGCACGCTGATCGGTCGAGGCGCTCCGGCACTCATCGAGCGCGCGCTCGCGCACGCGGGCGAGACCGCCACCCCCGAGACGCAGAAGACCGTCCTCGCCCGCTTCCTCGTGCACTACGCCGAGCTCCAGGCGAGCGGCGGATCGACCGCAACCGCGTACCCCGGTGCCGTCCAGACGATCGCTCAACTCGCCGCAGCGGGATTCGGACTCGGCGTCGTCACGAACAAGTCGCGGCACCTCGCCGTTGCGGCGCTCGAGCTCGCCGGCCTCGCGGCCATCCCGCTCGTCGTCGGCGGCGACACGTGCCAGCGGCGCAAGCCGCATCCCGAACCGCTGCTATACGCCTGCAACGCGCTCGGCGTATCCCCGGCCGAAGCCTTGATGGTCGGGGATTCCGTCAATGACGTGGTGGCCGCGCGCGCCGCGGGCATCCCGGTCGTGTGCGTGCCCTACGGCTACAACGAAGGCGAGGATCCGCGCGCGCTCCCCTGCGACGGCATCCTCGAGCGGCTGTCGGACCTCGGGGACTTCCTTCTCGTGGGTCACACGTCCACCAACCCGTCCGACGGGACGGGGTGAAGTGTGCTCGCGGCGATTCTCTGGGACGTCGATGGCACCCTCGCCGAGACCGAGCGGGACGGGCACCTCAGCGCATTCAACGCGGCGTTCGAGGCGGCAGGCGTACCGTGGCGGTGGAGTGAATCCCGGTACGGGGAACTGCTTCGTGTCGCGGGCGGGCGCGAGCGATTGGTCCACGACATGGACTCGCAGCCCGACGCGCCCCCGGCCGCGAGCGATCGCGCCGCGCTGGCCGAACGGGTGCATCGCCTCAAGAACGACGCCTACGTGGCCATCATGGCCGCCGGCGGGTTTTCGCTGCGCGAGGGCGTGCACGATCTCCTCCTCGACTGCCGGCGCGCAACCGTGCGCCTCGGCATCGTCACGACCACCGGCCGCGCCAATGTCGAGGCACTCCTCAACGCCCAGCTGGGCAGCGACTGGGCGCGCTGGTTCGACTGCGTCGTCTGCGCGGAGGACGCGCCGCGCAAGAAACCGGATCCCGAGGCGTACCGCCTCGCGCTCGAGCGCCTGGCGCTCCCCGCGAGCGCGACGCTCGCCATCGAGGACTCGCCGAATGGCGTCGAGGCCGCGCGCAACGCCGGAGTGCCGGTGATCCGAGTCCGCA
Organism: uncultured Steroidobacteraceae bacterium; assembly: GCA_964395195.1. Taxonomy (GTDB): domain Bacteria; phylum Pseudomonadota; class Gammaproteobacteria; order Steroidobacterales; family Steroidobacteraceae; genus CAIKZZ01. The sequence goes on along the minus strand of CAYNCY010000135.1, from coordinate 1,846 downwards.
GCCGGTACTTTGCCGAGGGAGGGCGCAACGGAGAGATCGCGGTCGGGCCATCGCTCGCCTCCCGGTCGGGGTGGGACCCGACGCCCGAGCCGCCGATCTCGGCGCGGATCGACCTCGAGCAGCTGCGGCGATGGCACGCGGCCGTGCCGAGGGCCCTCGTCCCCCGCGACGGGTATCGCTAGAGACCCGCGCGACGCAACACGGCGCTCAGCGCCGCGACGTGCCCCGGAGATTCGTTCAATGGCGGAATCAGCAGGAGCTTGCGTCCGCCGGCAGCAATGAATGCTTCGCGCGAACGGATGCCGATCTCCTCGAGCGTCTCCAGACAGTCGACCGCGAAGGACGGCGTCAGCACCGTGACCGTCGTGACGCCGGCGCGCGCAAGCTCCGCAAGCCGCTCGTCCGTGTACGGCGTCACCCATTCGGTCGGCCCGAAACGGGACTGGAAGCACTCGGAGTAATCATCGGGTTTGAGCCCGAGCGTCGTCACGAGCGCCGCCGTGGTCGCGCCGAGCTGCGAGCGGTAAGGATCGCCCGCCACTTCGTATTTGACGGGAATGCCGTGGTTCGAAAGGACCAGGTGCGAGCGGCCTTCGCTCGCCCACGCCGCGCGCACGCTCGCAGCCAGCGCCTCGATGTAGGCGGGTTCCGCGTGATAGTCGGAGACGAAGGACAGCGCGGGCACGTACCGCCAGCGGCTGAGCTCGGCCATGACGCGATCGAAGACGGCACCGGTCGTCGTCGAGGAGTACTGCGGGTACATCGGCAGGATGAAGAGTCGCCGTACGCCCCGGCGCTGCAGCCGTTCGATCGCCGCGGGAATGGACGGCTCGCCATACGTCATCGCGAGCTCGACCTGGATATCGACCGCCGAGCCGAGCGCCGTCTGCAGCTCGAGCGCGAGCGCCTGCGAGCGTGCGAGGAGGGGCGATCCGTCGTCGGTCCAGACGATCTCGTACAGCTTGCGGGTCCGAAGCGGCCGAGTCGTCAGCACGAGTCCGTGCAGCAGCGGATACCAGTACGCCGGGCAGGCCTCGATGACGCGACGATCGCCCAGAAATGCACCAAGGAAGCGCCGGATCGCGCGATAGGTGGGCGCGGCGGGCGTACCAAGGTTGACGAGCAGCACGCCCGCATCGAGCGGCGCGGTCCGTGAGGCTTCAACGCTTTTAAACCAGGCCATGCACGCGATGATACCGATCCACAAAAGATAAAGGCCCCGGAGACTTGCGTCTCCGGGGCCTTTGATGGGAACCCTGGCAGCGACCTACTCTGACATGCCCGAAGGGCACACTACCATCGGCGCAGGGCGTTTTCACTTCCGAGTTCGGAATGGGATCGGGTGGTTCCCGCTCGCTATGGCCGCCAGGGAATACTTTTTTCAGCAACGCGCACGCGGCCGAAGCCGCGGGCAGGTCACTGCAAACTGGAAATCGTGAAGACACTTCAATGGTGTCGCAATCAAAGAAACCGCCACCAGGTTTCCAAAAAACTTGGGGCTATATGGTCAAGCCTCACGGGCAATTAGTACTGGTTAGCTGAACGCATTACTGCGCGTACACACCCAGCCTATCAACGTCGTAGTCTTCGACGGCCCTTTAGAGACCTTAAAGGTCTAGGGAGATCTAATCTTGGGGGGGGCTTCCCGCTTAGATGCTTTCAGCGGTTATCCCGTCCGTACATAGCTACCCGGCAGTGCCACTGGCGTGACAACCGGAACACCAGAGGTACGTTCACTCCGGTCCTCTCGTACTAGGAGCAACTCACCCTCAATTCTCGAACGCCCACGGAAGATAGGGACCGAACTGTCTCACGACGTTCTGAACCCAGCTCGCGTACCACTTTA
>CAYNCY010000134.1:0-8780 GCA_964395195.1 uncultured Steroidobacteraceae bacterium | reverse complement strand
ACCTGCGCCTACTGCGGCGTCGGCTGCTCCTTCAAGGCGGAGGCCAACGAGGCGGGCGTCGTGCGCATGGTTCCGGATCGCAACGGTGCCGCCAACCAGGGCCATGCCTGCGTCAAGGGCCGCTTCGCCTACGGCTACGCGACGCATGCGGATCGCATCAAGACGCCCATGATCCGCGCCAGGATCACCGATCCCTGGCGCGAGGTGTCGTGGGACGAGGCCATCAACCACGCGGCCAGCGAGTTCAAGCGCATCCAGGCCAAGCACGGCCGCGAGTCCGTCGGCGGCATCACGTCCTCGCGCTGCACGAACGAGGAGACCTGGCTCGTGCAGAAGCTGGTCCGGGCAGCGTTCGGCAACAACAACGTCGACACCTGCGCCCGCGTCTGCCACTCGCCGACCGGCTACGGCCTCAAGCAGACGCTCGGCGAGTCCGCGGGCACGCAGGCGTTCGACTCGGTCATGAAGGCCGACGTCGTGCTGATCATCGGCGCGAACCCGACCGAGGGTCACCCGGTATTCGCCTCGCAGCTGAAGCGGCGCCTGCGCGAGGGCGCGGGGCTCATCATCATCGATCCGCGGTCGATCGCCCTCGTGCGCACGGCGCACATCGAGGCGAACTTCCACCTGCAGCTGAAGCCCGGCACCAACGTCGCGATGATCAACGCGCTCGCGCACGTGATCGCGACCGAGGGCCTCGCCAAGGAGGACTACATCCGCGCGCGCTGCGAGATGCCCTCGTACGAGGCCTGGAAGAACTTCGTCAGCGATCCCAGGCACTCGCCGGAGGCGACCGAGTCGATCACGGGCGTCCCGGCCTCGACCGTCCGCCAGGCGGCGCGCCTCTATGCGCGCGCCGGCAACGGCGCGATCTACTACGGACTCGGCGTCACCGAGCACAGCCAGGGCAGCACCACCGTGCTCGGCATCGCCAACCTCGCGATGGCGACCGGCAACCTCGGCCGCGAGGGGGTGGGCGTCAATCCGCTGCGCGGCCAGAACAACGTGCAGGGCTCGTGCGACATGGGCTCGTTCCCGCACGAGTACTCGGGCTACCGGCACGTCACCGACCCAAAGGTCAGGAGCCTCTTCGAGGGTGACTGGGGCGTGGCGCTCGAGCGCGAGCCCGGCCTTCGCATCCCGAACATGTTCGAGGCGGCGCTCGACGGCACGTTCAAGGGCCTGTACGTACAGGGCGAGGACATCGCGCAGTCGGACCCCAACACGCAGCACGTGGTCGCCTCGCTCTCCTCGCTCGAGTGCCTCGTCGTGCAGGAGCTCTTCCTGAACGAGACCGCGAAGTTCGCGCACGTGTTCCTGCCGGGTGCGTCCTTCCTCGAGAAGGACGGCACGTTCACGAACGCCGAGCGGCGCATCTCGCCGGTTCGCAAGGTCATCGAGCCGCTGGCCGGCCTCGCCGACTGGGAAGCGACGATGAAACTCTCGAACGCGCTCGGCTACCCGATGCACTACAGCCATCCGTCCGAGATCATGGCGGAGATCGCGCGCCTGACCCCGACGTTCGCGGGCGTGACCTACGAGAAGCTCGATAAGCTCGGCAGCCTGCAGTGGCCGTGCGTGGACGAGGCCTCGACCGGGACGCCCACGATGCACATCGATGAGTTCGTGCGCGGCAAGGGCAAGTTCTTCGTGACCGAGTACGTGCCGACGCGCGAGCGCGTGAACGTGCGCTTCCCGCTGCTGTTGACGACGGGGCGGATCCTCAGCCAGTACAACGTCGGCGCGCAGACGCGCCGCACCGCGAACGTCGCCTGGCACTCGGAGGACCGCCTCGAGATCCATCCGCACGACGCGGAGACGCGCGGCGTCGTCGACGGCGACTGGGTCGGCATCACGAGCCGGGCCGGCGAGACGGTGCTTCGCGCCACGGTCACCGACCGCGTGCAGCCCGGCGTCATCTACACGACCTTCCACTTCCCGGAGTCGGGCGCCAACGTCGTGACCACCGAGAATTCGGACTGGGCCACCAACTGCCCCGAGTACAAGGTGACCGCGGTGCAGGTGGTGCGCGTCGACCGGCCGCTCGAGTGGCAGGAGCGCTACCGCGTGAACCGGAACGCGACGCCCCCGTCCAAGCATCCGGTCCACACGGGCTGAGCGGGCGCGGGAGCGAGCGAGCCATGGACGCCGAGCACCTCGTGCAGATGGTCGATGACATCGGCAATTTCTTCACCGCGAGCAGTGCGCCGGGGCAGGCCGCCAAGGACGTCGCCGGTCATATCCGGCGTTCCTGGGACCCGCGCATGAGGAAGCAGATCGTCGAGGTCTGGCGGGCGGGCGACGTCGAGTTCAGCGAGCTCGGACGCGCGGCGATCGCCATCCTCGCGGCCGACCCGCCCCGTCCCGGGTAGCATCGCGCCGCCGGATCCGCGACACTGCGGCCCGGCCGCTGCCGGTCCGTATCCAAAAGGCACCCGTCCGCCGTGAGCTCGTCCCGCTTGCTCTTCTGGTTCCGTCGCGTCGCACTCATCGGCGCCGTCCTCGCCGCGATCGTCGTCGTGCTCGGCGCCTGGGTGCGCCTCACCAATGCCGGCCTCGGTTGCCCCGACTGGCCGGGCTGCTACGGCCACATCCACCCGGCCGAGATCGTCGGGCGCGTCAGCGAGGCGAACGCGGCGTTCCCGTCGCGGCCATTCGAGTACCACAAGGCGCTGCACGAGATGGTGCATCGCTACGCGGTGGGGGCACTGTCCCTCGTCGTGCTCGGACTCGCCGTGCTCGCCCTCGTCAATCGCCGGGAGCCTCAGCAGCCGCGCGTGCTGCCGTGGGTGCTGGTCGGCGTCCTCCTCCTGCAGGCGGCGCTCGGCGCGTTCACCGTCACGAAACTTCTGCAGCCACTCATCGTCACCGCACACCTCGCGGGCGGCATGACGACACTCGCGCTCCTGTGGTGGCTGGCGTTGGTACCGGAGCGCCGCGACGTCAAGGCGGCCGAGCGCCCGGTCCGGCGCCTGGCACTCGTCGCGCTCGCGGTCGTCGTGCTGCAGGTGCTGCTCGGCGGCTGGACCAGCAGCAACTACGCCGCCGTCGCGTGCCCCGACTTCCCGACCTGCCAGGGGAGCCTCGCCCCGCATGCCGACTTCAAGGATGCCTTCGTGCTGTGGCGCGGCTTCGGCGTCGACTACGAGGGTGGCGTGCTCGGTGAGGCCTCGCGCACGGCCATCCACCTGACGCATCGCGCGGGCGCCGTGCTGACGGCGGCACTCCTCCTCTTTCTCAGCGTCTACGCCTTCCGCCGCGCACAGACCCGGGCGGTCAAGGTCGCCGCCATCGCGGTCGGGGTCGCCGTGACGCTCCAGTGGCTGATCGGCATGAACCTGATCTGGCAGGGCTTCCCGCTCTGGCTCGGCACTTCCCATAATGCGGGCGCGGCGCTCGTGCTCCTCTCGACGCTGGCGCTCGTCCGCTTCCTGTTCCCGGCCGGGCCCGGGATCGCGTTCGGCCTCGGCAAGGGCTCCGGCCGCTAGGCCGTCGGGCGCGAGGCCCCGTGGCCGGCGCCCGTGATAGGCTTCGCGCCCGGCCGGACGATGGCCGGCCTGCGAGACCGCGACTCCCATGGCGTTAAGTTCCGACGTACCCGAGAGCCCGCTGCCAGTCGCCGTACCCGCGAGCCGGGCGCGCGCAACCTGGCGCGACTTCTATGCGTTGACGAAGCCCAAGGTGGTCATGCTGATCGCCTTCACCGCGGTCGTCGGCATGTTCCTCGCAACCCCCGGCTTCCCGCCGCTCGGCGCGCTCCTCTTCGGCACGCTCGGCATCTGGCTCGGCGCCGCCTCCGCCGCCGCGATCAACCACGTCATCGACCAGCGCATCGACGCCGAGATGGCGCGTACGCGCCACCGGCCGCTGCCGACCGGCGCGCTCACCGAGTCGCACGCGCTCATCTTTGCCTTCGCGCTCGGCGTCGCCTCGATGGCGCTCCTGACGCTCCTCGTCAACCCGCTGACGGCGCTGCTCACGTTCGCCTCGCTCATCGGCTACGCGATCATCTACACGCTCTGGCTCAAGCGCGCGACGCCGCAGAACATCGTGATCGGTGGCGCCGCGGGTGCGGCGCCGCCGGTGCTCGGCTGGGCGGCAGTGACCAACAGCATCGATCCCAACGCGCTCATCCTCTTCCTGATCATCTTCACGTGGACGCCGCCGCACTTCTGGGCGCTCGCGATCGCGCGCCGCGAGGAGTACGCGAAGGTCGGCGTGCCGATGCTGCCGGTGATGTACGGCGTCAGGCTGACGCGCCTGCACATCCTCCTCTACACGGTGCTGCTCAGCGTCGTGACGGTGCTCCCGTGCCTGACCGGCATGAGCGGGATCGTCTACGGGGTGAGCGCGCTCGTGCTCGATGGAGTCTTCCTGAGCTACGCGTGGCGGCTCTGGAAGTACGGCAGCGAAGACCTGCCGATGCGCACGTTCCGCTGGTCGATCAACTATCTCGGGCTGCTGTTCCTCGCGCTCCTGGTCGACCACTACGGGTCGGGGGCGCTCGCGAGGCTCGGGCTCTAGCGCCGGCCGGACGGCTGGCGAAGAAAACCGGCGGGGGAAGCCGGCGGCAGGCCGCCGGCAGGTGCCTCAGGGTACCTGCAGGCTGAGCGGACGGTAGTCCCCGGCACTCACGCTTAGCGTGTCACCGCTGCGGAACGCCCAACCCTGGTTGTCGCCGACATCGCCGGCCGACTGCGCGGGAATCGAGAGCTCGAGGCGCGCGTACTCGCCGCTGCTCGGGCGACGCGGGTTGACGCTGAGCTTCATGGCGCTCGCCGCGCGATTCTGGAAATGGGCGACGAAACCCGAACCCGAATCGGCGACACGGAAAATGACATCGACGGGCAGCTTCGCCATCAGCGCGCTGTCGAGCTCGACCTGGCGGGCGGCGAGCTGCTGCTCGAGTTCCGCGATGTGTTTCTGGGCGCGCAGGAGTTCTGCGGCGACCTGCGCGCTCTCACCTGTCGCGGTCGCGAGCGCCTGCGTGCGCTGCCCGACCTGCAGGAAGAGCATGAGCGCAGCCACGGCGGCGGCGAGTGCGGCGACGCTGAGCACCGGGACCAGCGGCAGGCCCGGCGGCTTGACCGGCGTCGCCGGCATGATGATCGTGTCGTCTGACATATGGCGCTAGGATCCCGCGCCGGGCGGTTCGCATCCGTGGTGCAGCGCACAGGCCTACAGGCCGGATTGCGGGATGCGTCACACCTTTGGAATCAGCCGCTGTCGCGCCGCGGCGCGGCAGCGCCCTACCCCGGCAAAGCCCCTAATCCGCCGTCAGGCGGCGGGCTCGCGCGGGCGGCGCCACAGCTCGGCGAGCCTCGGCAGGAATGGCCGCAGGAGCGGCCACAGCACGAGCAGCCGACTTGCCGTCCTGAAGAGGCGCCGCGGCCGACCGAACAACGCGAGCGCCGCGCCGCCGATGACCAGCGCGCGCACGGGTCCCGAGCGCCCGAGCGCGAGCACGCGGTCGACGAGGCCAAACCGGAGCGCGAGCGCGGCGCCCTCCCCGGTGAGTTCGGCGCGAAGTCCCGCGCTTCGTTCGATGAGGCGGGCCCGCCGCGCCGCGAGCACGTCGCCGCGCGCGCTCATTCGCGCTCCGGGGAAAGCGCCGCGGCGTCGCGCTTGAGCTCGGCGAGCGAGGCGCCGAGGAGTCGCGGCCTGTTCTTGAGGCGCGAGCGGACGGCGAGCACGGCGATGCCGGCGAACCCCGCGAGCGCCGCGGCGACGAGCCCGGCGACGAGCAGGCGGTGCGTGTCCCAGAACGCGATCACGATCGTCAGCGCCAGCACGAGCACGGCGAGCGAGCCGAAGAAGATCCCGGCGATGCTCCAGAGGAGCACGCCCGCGGCGAACTCGATCTGCTCCTCGATCTCGACCGAGACGAGTTCGAGCCGCGCCTGGCCGAGCGCGATCAGCGTCGCCAGCGTCCGCCTGAGCGATGCGAAGAGACCGGCCTCGGGCGGCGTGTCGGTCACGGCCTAGCGCCGGCTCAGCACGAGGCCGATGACGATCCCGGCGGCCGCGGCGATGCCGACCGACTGCAGCGGGTTGTCGCGGATGTAGCGGGCGGCGTCGGCGCTCGCCGCCTTGGCGCGCGCCGTGATGTCCTCCTCGAGTTCATCGAGTCGCGCCCGCGCCTTGTCGACCGAGCCCTGCGCCCGCTCGCGCACCTGCTCCGCGCGACCGCCCGCATCGTTGAGGCCCGCCTCGATCAAGGCCTCCGCATCGGCAACGACGGCCCGCAGGTCATCAATCAGGGTCCGGGTGCTGGCGTCGGTCATGGCGGCGGGTTCCTGTGGTCGGCTCGACCCCGATCGTAGCGCGCCCAAGCCTGCGGGGGCACTCCCGTCAGGCCGGCATGCCCGGAGCCTTGCGTGCCCGGAGCCAGGGACCCAGCAGCTCGAGCGCGCGCTCGACTTCCGGGGTGCTGACGGCAAAGGAGAAGCGGATGAAGCGCGACCCGTCGCGGGTGTCGAAGTCGATGCCCGGTGCCGTCGCGATGCCGGTGCCCCGGAGGAGTTCCTGGCAGAACAAGAGGCTGTCGCGCGTCAGGTGGCCGACGTCGGCGTACAGGTAGAACGCGCCGTCCGGGCGCGCGATACGATCGATGCCGAGCTCCTTGAGTCCATCGAGCAGGAGGTCGCGGTTGACGCGGTAGGTGGCGACCGAGCGCTCGAGCTCCGCCGTGTCGTCGAAGGCCGCGAGCGCCGCGTACTGCGCGAGCGTCGGCGGCGTCAGGAAGAAATTGACGACGTAGGGCGAGAGCCGCGCCGTCACTTCCGGGGGAGCGACGATCCAGCCGAGTCGCCAGCCCGGCATCCGGTAGAGCTTCGAGAAGCTGTTGATCACGACCGCATCCGGATCGACCTCGAGCGCTGACACCGCGCGCTCGCCGAAGCTGATGCCGTGGTAGATCTCGTCGGAGACGAGGCGGATGCCCTTCCGGCGGCAGGCCGCGGCGAGCGCGGCGAGCCCGGCGCGATCGAGCATCGCACCCGTCGGGTTCGCCGGGCTCGCGACGACGAGGCCGTGGAGCTTCGGTCGGATGCGCTCGATGGCGGCGGCCTCGAGCCGGAATCCAACGTCCGCGCCGCAATCGATCTCGACGACCTCGCGTCCGAGCGCGCGCACGGCATTGCGGTACGGCGGATAGCCCGGACGGCCGACGCCGATCCGGTCGCCCGGCTCGAAAAGGGCGGCGAACACGGCGACGAGCGCGGCGCTCGCGCCGTTGGTGAGCGTGATGCAGTTGGGATCGACGTCGAGGCGGTAGCTCTCGCGGTAGTGGCGCGCGATGCGTTCCATGAGCGCGCGCGACTCGACGTAGCCCGTGGGATCCGCCTCGAGTGCGCGCCGCGCGGCGGCCTTCGCGGCGGGCGGCGTGCCCGCGGTCGGCTGGCCGTAGTGCATGCGGATGATCGTCTCGCCGGCGTGGGCCTGGTCGTTGGCCTGGCGGCCGATCTTGCCGGCGTAGAAGGGCGGCACGTCGATGCCGCGGAGCTTCAGCGGCGCGAGGTCGTCGTACGAGGGTACCGGACGAATCCTCGCGGGGCGCTTCTTCGCACGAGGCTTCGCTGCGGGACGTTTCGCTGCGGGACGTTTCTTTGTGGAGCGCTTCATTGCGGGCCGCTCATCGTGCAGGCGCAGGTGCGCGCCGTTCGGCGTCGACGAGGAGCCAGATCACCGCGCCCGCGAGCGCAAAGCCCATCCCGGTCGCGAACGCCGTATTCCAGCCGAAGTTGGTGCGCAGGTACCCGACCAGGATCGTGCCGATGATGCCGCCGACGTTGCCGCCGCAGTTGAGGATGCCGGTCGCCGCGCTCGCCTGCCCGGGCGCCACCCAGAACGCCGCTCCCCACTCGGGCGCCTCGGTCAGCTGCTCAAAGCCGAAGCACGCCGCGAGGGCGGCGATGGCGAACCCGACCGGCGCGCTAACCGGCATCGTCATGATGATGAAGAGCATGAGCGCGACGAGCGGGAGCGCGATCAGTGGCACGATCCGAAAGCCCCAGCGGGGCCCCAGGCGCTCGCAGGCGAGGTCGCAGAGGTAACCGCCGAGCGAGGCGCAGAGCGCGCCGACCGCGAGCGGGATCATCGCGAGCACGCCGGTCGTCGGCAGCGAGAAGCCCCGCGACTCGACCAGGTAGATGAAGCTCCAGTTCATGAAAAAGTAGAAGACGTAGTTCGTCAGCAAATAGGCGAGCGTCAGCAGCAGGACATTCCGGTTGCCGAGCACCGCGAGTGCCGCCGGCCAGTCGAAGCGGCGCGCGACGGTCGGCTGCTCGCCCGCCTCAATCTCCGCGATCTCGGCCGCATTGACCGCCGGGTGCTCTCGCGTCGTGTCGCGCACGAACCACCACCAGAACGCGGCGAGCAGCACGCCCGGCACGCAGGTGCCCAGCACTCCGACCTGCCAGCCGAAGCGCGCAGTCAGGAACGCGACGATCGGCGGCGTCGCGGCGGCGCCGAGGCTGAGTCCCATCACCTGCAGGCCGTTCATCAGCGACCAGCGGCGCGGCGGGAACCACGCCTGCACGAGGCCGGCGTTGATCGGGAAGAGCGGGCCCTGCGCGACGCCGATCACGAGGCGCGCCAGGAAGAGGAGCGCGAACAGGATGGCGCCGGCGGCAAGGTAGGGCGCCGCGGCGAAGGCGGCGGTGCCGAGCGTCGAGAGAAGGATGCAGGCGACTGTGCCGAGGCGCGCGCCGACCTTCTGCCCGAAGAGTCCGCCGGGGATCTGGAAGAAGGTATAGGTCAGCATGAACGCGGTCAGCAGC
>CAYNCY010000133.1:0-8808 GCA_964395195.1 uncultured Steroidobacteraceae bacterium | reverse complement strand
TGCCAGGCACTATCCCGCCGTCCTCTACATCCACGGCGGTCCGCACGCGATGTACGGCACCGCGTTCTTCCACGAGATGCAGGTCCTCGCTCACGCGGGCTACGTGGTCCTCATCTCCAATCCCCGCGGAAGCACCGGCTACGGCGAGAAGTTCGCCGACGTGATCCACAACCACTACCCGGGGGACGACTACAAGGATCTGATGGCGGGCGTGGATGCGCTCATCGAGAGGAGCTACGTCGATCCCGCGCGGCTCTTCGTGGCTGGCGGCAGCGGCGGCGGGCTTCTGTCAGCCTGGATCGTCGGCCACACCGAGCGCTTCCGTGCCGCCGTCGTCGAGCGGGCCGTCATCAACTGGTACAGCTTCGTCGGCGCCGCCGACATGAACTACTGGTTCGCGACCCGCTGGTTTAGCGACACGCCCTGGCACGACAGCGCCGACTACCTCGCGCGCTCGCCGATCAGCTACGTGGATGCGGTAAAGACGCCGGTGCTCGTGATCCACAACCAGGACGACTACCGGGTGCCGCTCGACCAGGGGCTGCAGTTCTACACGGCGCTCAAGATGCTGGGCAAGCCGGCGCGGCTCGCGGTGTTCCCGGAGTCCTCGCACGGCATGAGCCGGGACGGACGTCCCGGCCAGCGCATCGAGCGCCTCAACATGATCCTCGACTGGTTCGCCGCGCACGGGGGCGCGGCGCGCTAGCCCTCAGCGGCGGGTGCCGGTCGCGTTGGTCGCGTCGGGGGGCGCATCGGAGGCCTGCTCGCGCCCGCCTTCCGGGGCGGCGCGGCTGTCGCCGGCACCGCGCATCATGGGCATGAACGCGGTCGCGACCGACTCCTGCATGCGGGTCCAGTAGTCGAGGTTCTGCTTCGCGATCTCGGCCATCGAGCTCATCGGCGCGTTCGCCATCAGCTTCGAGATCTGCCCCTGCAGCTGTTCCTGCTGGCGGGAGAACGTCTCGACGCTCTTGTCGAGGTAGCGGCTCATGAACTCGTGCATGCCGTTGCCGTAGAAACGGATGATCGACTCGAGCAGCTGCGTCGACAGGATGGGCTTCCCGAACTGCTCCTGCTCGGCGATCACCTGCAGGAGGATGAGGCGGGTGATGTCCTCGCCGCTCTTGTCCTCGACGACGGTGATCTTCTCGCCGTGCATGATGAACTCGCGGATGTCCTCGAGCGTCACGTGCCGCGACTGCGAGGCGTCGTAGAGCCGACGGTTCGCGTATTTCTTGATCAGGCGGGCATTGGTCATGGGATCCAAGTTTACCCGATCGGTTCGGGGTTTCCCTGCAGCGCAAAAAGTGCCGGAGTCCCCAAAAGAAAATGGGACGGTAGGCACGAGGCCACACCGTCCCTAGGGGGGAGGGTCAGCCGCCCGCCGCGTGTGCGGCGGACGGCGGATTCGTTAGGCGGCCTTCGCGGTCTTGGCGCGAGCCGTGAACTCGGTCGAGGTCTGGTCGATCCACTGCGTCACGGTCGCCTGCGTCTCGCCGGCGATCTTGAGCAGGTCGGCCGAACGCTGCGTCTGCTTCTCGAAGTAGGCGTTCGTGAGCTCGGCCTGCTTCTTCAGCAGCTCCGGCAGGTCCTTCGCCTGGGTCGCGGCCTGGAGGGCGGCGATCGAGGCGTTCAGGAAGTCGCCAGCGACTTCGTAGCCGTAGCGGGCAAAGCGCTCGGTCGTGCGGGCGGACAGCTCCTGGAAGCGGGCCACGGGCTCGGCGAGCTTGCGCGAGTTCTCGATGAACGCGTTGATTTCGGCGGCGGTGTTCGTCATGGTGTGGACTCCGGTAGAGGGCTCTGTTGCGATGCAGTATAGCGAAGTATTTTTGCATTGCAACAAGATTTTTCAGCCCCGCTCCGCCCGACCCGATTCTGCCCTAAAATGATATTTAAAACAGTCGGTTACGATTTTATCAGCTCGCCGGTTTGCCTCGATGAGGCGGTGGCGGCTCCCGATCCTACTGCATCGCACGAGAGGAATATGTGAAGTCTCCTGAGGACTTCAATGCCTGGCTTGAGCCCTGGCGCCGCCTCGGCGAGGGGTTCCTCGGAGGCCCTCGCCCCGGCGCCGCCCCGAGTGCCGGGGTGGCCGAGGCGAACGCGGCCTTCGCCCGCTTCGCGGAGGGCTACACGAGTCTCCTGCGTCCGGCGGCGGGGGCGGGCGGCGGGCGCGAGTGGGCGACGTACACCGCCGAGCTTCGCGGGCTCGCCGAGCGGTTCGTGAAGGGCGCGTTCCCGGAGTGGCCGACGCTGCCCGGGGCGGGCGAGGCGTGGTCGCGCGAGCTCGCACACTGGTCGACGATCCTCAGCGGCATCGCGGCCGATGCGGCCGAGCGCTTTTCCGCCTCGCTCGGCGCCGATCCACCCGCGACGCTGCGCGCCGCGTTCGATCGCTGGATCGACTCGGCGGAGGCCGCGTACCAGGTCGCCGCGCACTCGGATGCCTTCATCGGAGCCCAGGCACGACTCATCAACGCCTTCGCCGCCGAACGCGCACGCCAGCAGGAGCTGCTCGAGCGCGGCGCGCGGGCGCTCGGCTTCCCGAGCCGCAGCGAAGTCGATGCGCTCCACGATGCGATCCGGGAGCTGCGCGCCAGCGCACCCGGCGCCGCGCCCGCGGCACCCGCCGCGCCGCGCGCGAAGCGCACGGCCGTCAAAGGCGCACGCGCGCCGAAGACGCGCCGGCCGCGCAAATGAAGCCGCCGCCCGACACGGCCGCGATCGAGCGCGAGCTCCGGGAATTCCAGCGCCGGCTCGCTCGGGGCGCGACGACGCTCGCGGGTCTGCCGCCCGTCACGCTCGCGACCGCGCCCCGCGATGCCCTCTACGTCGATGGCAAGGTCACGCTCTGGCGCTACCGCGCGACCGGCGGCGGGAAGGCCGGACCCAAGCTCCTCATCGTGTTCGCGCTCGTCAACCGGCCGACGGTGCTCGATCTGCAGCCCGATCGCTCGCTGATCAGGAGCCTGCTCGCCGCGGGACTCGATGTGTACCTGCTCGACTGGGGGTACCCGGATCGGGGCGACCGCCACACGACGCTCGCCGACTACACGCTCGGCTACCTGCACCGCGCCGTCGAGCGGGTCGGCGAGGGCGAGGGGGCGGTCAACCTGCTCGGCGTCTGTCAGGGCGGCACGCTCGCGCTCCTGTATGCGAGCCTCGAGCCCAAGCGCGTCGCGCGGCTCGTGACGATGGTGACGCCGGTCGATTTCCAGACGCCCGACAATCTCCTCTCGAAGTGGGCGCGCGGCGTCGACGTCGATGCGCTGGTCGCCGCCTTCGGCAACGTGCCGGGCGAGCTCCTGAACGCGACCTTCCTGTCGCTGATGCCGTTTCGCCTGACGCTGCAGAAGTACCTCGCGCTCATCGACGGCGCCGACGAGCCGCGCCAGCTCGAGTCGTTCCTGCGCATGGAGAAATGGATCTTCGACAGCCCCGACCAGGCGGGCGCCGCGTTCGGCGAGTTCATCCGCTGGTTCTACCAGGAGAACCGGCTCATCAAGGGCACGGTCTCCCTGGCCGGTCGCGCGGTCGACCTCGGGCGCATCACGATGCCGGTGCTCAACGTCTACGCGACCGCCGACCACCTCGTGCCTCCGGCCGCCTCGCGCGCGCTCGGTGGGCTGGTCGGCTCCCGCGACTACCGTGAGTTCGCCTTCGAGGCCGGGCACATCGGCATCTACGTGAGCTCCCGCGCCGCGGCCGTGCCCGCCGCCATCGCCGACTGGCTGAAGGGCCGCTGAGCGCGCCCGGGGGCGGGTGGGCGGACCCCGGCGGTGTCAAGAGCGAGAGCGGCGATATTTATCTTTCGTTATATAGAACAATAAGTTACGTGCATCTAAGGGAGGCCCTGAAGGCGTCCGCTGGTACAATGCACCTCGCCCACTCAGCGCCTGCCACGACGTGACGTACGCCTTCCCAGGCGTCCCGAATCCGACCAGCGGCGCGGCTAATGGGCCTCAAGGGGATCATGGCCGCTTCGCCCTACCAGCAGCTCGAGGAGGAGTTCCGGCGCCTGCACGCGTTCCGCGGGGCGTTGGCACTCCTGCGCTGGGACTCGGCCGTCATGATGCCGCGCGGCAGCGCCGAGGTCCGCGGCGAGCAGCTCGCGGCCCTCGAGACCGAGTGCCACGCGATCCTGGGCTCGCCCAAGGTCTCCCGGCTGATCGACCGCGCGCACGCGAACTCGCAGAGCCTCGAGGACTGGCAGCTCGCGAACCTGCGCGAGATGCGCCGCCAGCGCGACCACGCGCTCGCGATGCCGAACTCACTCGTCGCCCGGCTCGCCAAGGCGAGCGCGCGCGCCGAGCTCTACTGGCTCGAGGCGCGCCGCACCAACCGCTACGCCGACTTCGCGCCGCACCTCGCCGAGGTGCTGCAGCTCATCCGCGACCGCGCAGGTCTCCTCGGCCAGCACCTCGGGCTCGCGCCCTACGACGCCCTCGTCGACGAGTTCAGCCCGGGCGTCAAAGCTGCCGACATCGATACGCTCTTCAAGTCGCTCGCCAAGCGCCTGCCGACACTGGTCCGCGAGGCGATCGACCTGCAGGCGGCGAAGCCCTCGCTCCCGCTCGCCGGAAAATTCGCGCCGGCCAAGCAGCGCGCGCTCTGCGTCGAGGTCATGAAGGCGGTCGGCTTCCCCTTCGACCGCGGCCGCGTCGATGAGAGCGAGCATCCCTTTACCGAAGGCATGGCGGGCGACATCCGCATCACCACGCGCTTCGAGGCGAACGACCCCTTCCAGGGACTCCTGAGCGCGCTCCACAAGACGGGCCAGGCGATGTACGACATCGGTCTGCCGAAGGAGTGGCGCGACCAGCCGGTCGGCCGCAACCGCGGCATGGCGCTCGAGGAGAGCCAGTCGCTCTTCATCGAGATGCTCGTCGTCCGGAGTCGTCCGTTCCTCACCTACCTGAAGCCGCTGCTCGAGAAGCACTACGGCGTCAGTGGCCCCGAGTGGGAAGTCGAGAACCTGTACCGCCATCTCACCCGCGTGCAGAGGAGCCTCGTGCGCACCGACGCGGACGAGCTCACCTACCCGGCGCACATCCTGCTGCGCTACGACCTCGAGAAGCGGCTGCTGTCGGGAGACCTGAGCGTCGCAGACCTGCCGGAGGCGTGGAACGACGCCGCGCAGACGCGACTCGGGCTGCGTCCCCAGAACGACGTCGAAGGGTGCTTGCAGGACGTGCACTGGGCGGTCGGCCAGTTCGGCTACTTCCCCGCCTACACGCTCGCCCAGCTGATCGCGATTCAGCTCTGGGAGAAGCTCCGCGCCGCGCGGGAGAACATCGACGAGGAGATCGCGAAGGGCCAGTTCGAGGGTCTGTTCACGTGGCTGCGCGAGCGCGTGCACTCGGCGGGCGCCAAGCTCACCGTGCAGGACCTGGTCAAGGAAGCGACCGACCGGCCCCTGTCGGCCGCGCCTGCGGTCAGGTACCTTGAGGCGAAGTACCTGGAACCCCGCTGAGGGCTGTCGATGTCCGCCGTTCAACACCCGGAGCCCGCGCGCCCCGCCCGCTTCCCATCGCCGGGCGCTGACGCGCCGCGCGCGTCGAAGACGTTCAAGCGACTCCAGGCGGAGCTCCGCGGTCTCGTCGGCAAGGCGATCGACGACTACCGGATGATCGGCGCGGGCGACCGGGTGATGGTGTGCCTGTCCGGCGGCAAGGACTCCTACACGCTCCTCGATCTTCTCCTCTCGCTCAGGCGCAGCGCGCCGGTCGACTTCGAGCTCATCGCCGTCAACCTCGACCAGAAGCAGCCGGGATTCCCGGCGCACGTGCTGCCCGACTACCTGACCTCGCTCGGCGTCGCCTGGCACGTGATCGAGCAGGACACGTACCGGGTGGTCAAGCGCGTGATCCCCGCCGGCAAGACGATGTGCGGGCTCTGCTCGCGCTTGAGGCGTGGCGCGCTCTACCGCTACGCGGCCGAGAACGGCATCACCAAGATCGCGCTCGGCCACCACCGCGATGACATCCTCGAGACCTTCTTCCTGAACCTCTTCCACGGCGGGAAGCTGAAGGCGATGCCGCCGAAGCTCCGTTCGGATGACGGCCGCCACATCGTGATCCGGCCGCTCGCCTACGTGCCCGAGCGTGCGATCGCGCGCTATGCGCGCGCCCGACGCTTCCCGATCATCCCGTGCACGCTCTGCGGCTCGCAGCCGCACCTCGAGCGCGTGCGCGCGGGCGAGATGCTGCGCGCGTGGGAGCGTGACCATCCGGGGCGCGTCGAGTCCGTGTTCGCGGCGCTCACCGACGTCGCGCCCTCGCAGCTCGCGGACCGGCGCCTGTTTGATTTCGCGGGACTCGAGGCCGGACGCACGGTCGCGACCGTCGCACAGCCCGAGGCCGAGGCGGAGGTCGAGGCCGCCGAGTGAGTGCCGCCGCGACTCCCGCCACGATTCCGCCGCCGGGGACCTTCTGGGTCGAGCCCGGGCGCTTCCTCGCCGGGGCGTATCCCGGGCACGTCGAGCCTGCCTACGCGACCGCGCGCCTGGAATCGCTGCTCGCGCTCGGCGTCAGTCATTTCATCGACCTCACCTGGCCGGGCGAGCTTCCGGACTACGATGAGATCCTGCCGGAGCTCGTTGAGCCGGGCGCGCGCGCGCTCGGCTACGCGCGCTTTCCGATCGAGGATCACGGCACGCCGCGCTCGCGCGAGCAGATGGGCGCGATCCTCGCCGACATCGACGCCGCGCTCGCGCGCGGGGAGTGCATTTACGTGCATTGCCGCGCCGGCATTGGCCGCACCGGCACCGTCGTCGGCTGCTTCCTCGCCGAGCGCCTCGGCGATGGCGGCGCGGCGCTCGAGGAACTCGATCACCTGTGGAAGGCGGGCGGCCGCGAGCGCGACTGGCCGGGCAGCCCCGAGACCGCCGAACAGGCGGACTTCATTCGCGACTGGCGGCCGCCGGCGGCGCAAGTCCCTGCGCCGGTCGCCGCGCCGCGCGCGGCGCCAGAGCCCGAGCCCGCGGACGTGCTCAGCGACCGCTACCGCGGGCTGCTGCTCGGGCTCGTGCTCGGCGATGCGCTCGCGGCGCCCGTGCAGCACCGGCGCGCGGGCACCTTCACGCCGCTCGGCGATCTCGTCGGCGGCGGACCCTACGATCTGCCGCGCGGCGCCTGGTCCGACGATGCGGCGGTGGCGCTCCTCCTCGCCGAGAGCCTGACCGAGTCGCACGGCTTCGATGCGCGCGACCTCGTGGGACGTCTCTTCCGCTGGCAGCGGGAGGGCTACGGCTCGGCGACCGGCCAGTGCGTCGGCATCACGGCGCCGACCGCCAAGGCGATCGCACAGGCCCAGTGGAGCGGGAACCCCTTTGCCGGCTCCCACGACCCGGCGCGGGCGGACAAGGAGCCCCTCGTGCGGACCGCCGTGGCGGCCGCCTATTCGCTCAGCGACCCCGAGGCCGCCATCGAGCTCGCCGCGGACGTCGCGCGGCCGACGCACCAGGCACCGCTCGTGCTCGACGCCTGTCGTTATGTCGCAGCGCTGGTGGTCGGCGCCCTCCAGGGCGCCAGCCGCGAGGAGCTCCTGCGACCCGACTTCACGCCCGTCCCCGGGCTCTGGCAGCGCCGGCCGCTGCGGCGCGAGGTCGCGGCGGTCGCGGCGGGCAGCTGGCGAAAGCCGGGCTTCCAGCCCGTCGCGGGCGGCACGGCCCTCGACAGCCTCGCGCTCGCCCTCTGGGCGCTTTCCCGCGGCACCCAGTACCGCGATACTGTGCTCACCGCCGTGAACCTCGGCCTCGACGCCGACGCCAACGGCGCGCTGGTCGGCAGCCTCGCCGGCGCGCTCTACGGCGCGCGCGGCCTGCCGCCGCACTGGGTGTCCGGGCTCGCGCTCGGCCGGGAAATCCGGACGCGCGCCGACAAGCTCCTCGCGGCCGCACTCGCGCGTATCGCCGGGGAGTAGGGGAACTGGCCGTGCCGGTGAGGACTCGGTCGCGCCGTGCGCGCGGCGGCTACTGGTGGGTGAAGCTCACCGACGAGGAACTCCTCGACGTGCGCTTCTGCGACCTCGGGCTCACGATCGAGGGCTCGCCGCTCGCCCCGAAGATCGACGAGCTCAACTCCGATCTCGCCCGCCGCGGCATCAACTTCCGCCCGCACTGCTGGCTTGGCGAGGAGTGGTTCACACCCGATGGCGTGCCCGGCTTCGCGGTGCCGTTCTTCCTCGCCCATCCGCGCCTCGCACGCCTCGAGCGGCGCATGCTCGGCGAGGTCGAGGGCGGCAACCGCAACTGGGTGATGCGCATCATGCGTCACGAGGCGGGGCACGCGATCGACAACGCCTACCGGCTCCGCCGCCGGCGCCTGTGGCGCGAGACCTTCGGGCCCGCCTCGCTCAAGTACCCGGCGAGCTACCGCCCGCGCCCCGGGAGCCGGCGCTACGTCGAGCACCTCGGCAGCTGGTACGCGCAGAGCCACCCGACCGAGGACTTCGCCGAGACCTTCGCGGTGTGGCTCAAGCCCGCCTCGCGCTGGCGCTCGCAGTACGCCGACTGGCCCGCGCTCGGCAAGCTCGAGTTCGTCGATGCGCTGATGGGCGAGGTGCGCGGCGAGCCGGCGCCGGTGCGTACGCGCCTGCACATCGATTCGCTGGTCGGCGAGACGAAGACACTGCGCGATCACTATCGCAGCGTGCTGAAGCGCTACGCGCCCGCGACGCGGCGCGAGGAGGACGAGCTCCTCGAGCGCGTTTTCTCGCGCGAGCCCGACCGCCGCCGGCTGAAGGCCGCGACGCTGCTCAGGCGCCTGCGCCCGCGGCTGCACGCGCTCGTCGCCGCGCGCGTCGACT
>CAYNCY010000132.1:0-8871 GCA_964395195.1 uncultured Steroidobacteraceae bacterium | reverse complement strand
AGCCCGGGTGCACGACGATGTGCATGCCGGCCTCGATCGGCATCGACTCGTCGTGACGGATCAGCGGGCGCTCGACCATGTCGTAGCCCATGCCGTGCGCATTGAGCCGTGTTTCCTCCGGGAGCTTGCGCGCTCGCATGTACTCGTTGAAGGCGCCGAAGATGGCCTGTGGCCGGGCGCCCGGGACCAGGAGGCCCAGCATGAATTTCTGCGCCTCCTTGACCGTCTCAAGGCCGTCCACGAGTTCCTGCGGCGCCTTGCCGAACACGAAGGTGCGCGCGATCTCGGTGTAGAACCCACCGGGACCGTTGACCTCGACCAGCAGGCTGAAGTGCTCCCCGGCACGCAGCTCCCGGCCCTTCTGGTGGCGCGGACGAAACACCGCCGGCTGGCCGACCGGCGCGGACGATCCGAGGAAGATGCCCTGCTCGCTGCCAAGGTCCTGCGCGACGTGCTGCGCGTACGCGGCGATCTCGAAGTCACGCTTGCCGGGCACAACCCAGGCCGCGACCGCGGCAATCACCTTGTCCTGCAGGGCCGCGGTGTCGCGGATCCGCGCCTGTTCCTCGGCGCTCTTGATCGCCTTGATCGCATCGACGAGGTCAGTCGCGTCGCTGAAGGCAACCTTCGGCAGGCTCAACTGCACGTGGCTCGCGAAGTCGTACTGCATCTGCGAGGTCGCGACGAGGCCGACGCTCCGGTGTCCGGCGGCGGTGAGCTCCTCCACCACAAGATCGGCGTCGTAGTGCTTGGTGAAGTGGATCGACGAGTAGCTCGGCGTGAAGCGGAGCACTCCGACGCCGCGATGCTCCGGCTCATCGCCGCGCAGCGTGCGACGACCGTTCATCGGTCCCTGCCCGACCACGGTCATGAGTCCTTCGCGCGGGAAGATCACGCTGATCGGATAGCCGTTCGTCGCGGGCTCGTCGGTGAACCATTTGACGTAGCCGCCGAGCCAGTCCTGCGTTCCCTGCATGACGAGCGCGTCGATTCCATAGGTCGCCATCGCGGCGCGCACCGCCTTCCAGCGCCGGTTGAGCTCGGCGGTCGAGATGGGATGTACGATTCTTTCGTTGCTCATGTCGGACCCCGGGGCCGCGCGCCCAAGCCCGCGCAGCGATGGCCTGCGCCTCATTGGCGCACCGCTATATAGTACACGTGTACCGACCAAAAGGATGGCTGGGAGGCCGTCCGACCGCCCGTCCCACCCCGGTCAATCGGCTCCTGGCACCAGTCCGCCGCGGCGGGCAAAGGCGAACGCCGCCGCCGCGGCGACCAAGAGGCCGAAGCCCACCGCCTCCACCGCGGCCGCCCGGGTGCCGAGCGTTCCCGCCAGCGAGACGACCAGGATCGGATTCAGGAACATCCCGAAAAAGAGACTCGACTGGAACGCGCCGACGCCGAGCCCGCGCCGCTCGAACGGGAGCTCGCGCATGTTCCACGTCACGGCCGCCGGCAGGAGGATGCCCGAGCCGAAACCGTTCAGCATCGCGGCGGCGGTGAGGGCCGCGAAGCTCGTCGCAAGCCCCATTCCAACGAAGCCGAGGCCCGTCAGCGCGATGGCGAGCCCGAGCTGCGCGGGCACGCCGAGCCGCCCGGCGACGATCCACCCGAAAAAGAGCGTTCCCGCCACGACACCCAGGCTGTCAAGGCCGTACGCCATGCCGATGTGCTGGGGGGAGGTCTCGCCGATCGCATTGAAGAGAAACGCGAGGTGCACGGGCACGATCAGGAACACGAGTCCCACCAGGAGCGCGACGGCGCAGATTCCGGCGAGCTGCGCAGGTCGAAACGTCGCGCCGGCATCGTCCGGCGCATGCGACTCCCGCACTTGCGACGCGTCAGCCGGCTTGGGTTCCCACAGGTAGACGGCCATTAAGAGTGCCAGCGGCAAGCTCACGCTGTACACCGCGTAGGGCACCCGCCACCCGAATTCCCCCAACATGCCGCCGAGTACGTTGAGCACGAATGCCGATCCGGAGGCGACCGTCGTCTGCAGCGACATGAATTTCTGCCGCTGCGCGCCGGCGAAATAGTCGCCGATCATCGTGGTGCTGACCGTCATGAGCGCCGCTTCCGTCACGCCCATCAGGACTCGGCTCGCGAAAATGCTCTGCAGCGTGGGCAACCAGAGCGGTGCGGTACCGAACACCGCATAGAGCGCCGTCGACCAGACGAGCAACCGCTTCCGGCCGATGCGGTCCGCGAGCGCGCCCGCGAAGATGCTGAGGATGGCCATCACCAGCATGGGCACCGTCATCGCCAGCGGCACCCAGTACTCCGCGCGCGGCGTCGCGGCGAAGTAAGCCTGCATCTTCGGGAGGCTCGGGCCGAGCACGGCCGTCGCGAGCGTGGTGAGCCCGCTGGTCACCAGCAGGATCGCGGCGTGGATCGCCCTCGGCTGGCGTGCCGCCGCCTGCGGTTGCGTAGCGAATGACACCGATACCCCCTTCGAATTCGCGCCGGCGGGACCCCCGTCGCGACTCTCGCCCGATGACCTTACCCTAGATGGCGACTGAACCGCAGGGTGGTACGTCGGGCGTCGGGCGCGCTCAGTGGGCCTTGCGCGCCCATTCCCGGATCCAGCCGACCAGGTGCAATGCAAACCCCTCCGCGGCCGGCGAGATGGTCCGACGTGTCGGCTGGTACAGGCACACCGCCCGGACCGTGTCGGGATCGCGCAATCGGCGGCTCACGAGGCCGAGACGACGCGCCCAGCTGCCGACGTAGGCCGGTGACAAGGTCGCGGCGAGGCCCGCGGCCGCCATGCCGAGCGCAGTCGAGATGTTGTCGACGACGTCGACGGGCGTGATGCGCTCATCGTCCGGCAAACCCGCCCGCATCTGCGCGACGCTGCGCTCGTGGTCGCGTCCCGCGGCGACGAGCGCATGCCCGTGCAGGTCGCGCCAGCGCAGGTGCCGGCGCTCGGCGAGCGGATGCTCGGGCGCACACCAGACCACCCACGGGCTGTCGAACAGGGGTATCCGGGCCACGTCCTCGCCACTCGCGCGATCAGGCCCCACCGCGAGGTCGACGTCCCCGGCGGCGACCGCCGCGACCAGGCGCTCGACGGCCGTGTCGCGAATCCGCGCGACCACGTCCGGACGTTCGGCAAGATGCGCCTTGATCGCGTTCGGCAGCACGACGCTCGCAAGCACCATGGGCGCCGCGACGCGCACGAGACCCGCAGATCGATCGCGAACGTCCGCAGCCGCCCGCTCCGCGAGGCGCAGGTGCTTGAGCACGGATTCGGCGGAGGACAGGAATTCCTTGCCCGCCGCGGAGAGCGCCACGCGCCGCGTGCTCCGTTCGAATAGCCGAAATCCCGTCCCTGCTTCCAGCTCGTGCACGAGCTGGCTCACCGCCGAAGCGGTGAGACCGAGGCGCTCGCCGGCGACGCGAAAACTCAAGGTTTCGGCGACCTGGCAGAACGCATCGAACTGACGAAGCGTGTAGCGCGGGTGCGGCACGGGCGCGTCCCTATTACTTAGGTAGCCTTAACAATAGTCGCTTTTTTATGGGTTGTGTACGGGATCGGCCTTCGTGGACACTCGGGATCCGCCGTGTCCCCGGGGAGACGATCGTGCTGGATCCCGCCGCTCATCTTGAGCTCGCCCGCGAACTCGACGCGGCGGAGCGCACCGGCGTGCAGCTCCAGCACTTTTCAAAGCGATTCCCGGCGATCGAGATCGCCGACAGCTACGCGATCCAGCAGCGCTGGACCGCGCTTAAGCTCGCGCGCGGCCGCACGCTTCGCGGCCACAAGATCGGCCTCACCTCACGCGTCATGCAGGTCCAGTCGCAGATCGACGAACCGGACTTCGGCGCGCTGTTCGATGACATGTTCTTTGACTCAGGTGCACGGATCCCGGTGTCGCGATTCATCCTGCCGCGCGTCGAGGTTGAACTCGCTTTCGTGCTCGCGCGATCGCTCAGACTCTCGGTCGACGATCCGCCGCTCACCGTCGAGCAGGTGCTGGCCGCAACCGAATACGTGGTTCCGGCGCTCGAGATTATCGACGCCCGGATCGAACAGTTCGACCGCGTCTCGAAGGTCCCGCGCCGCGTGGTCGATACGATTGCCGACAACGCCGCGAGCGCCGGCGTTGTCATGGGCGGGCGCCACGTCGATCCCCAGACAGTCGACCTGCGCTGGTGTGGCGCCCTCCTCTACAAGAACGGCACGATCGAGGAGTCTGGTCTCGCCGCCGCCGTGCTGGATCACCCGGCGAACGGCGTCGCCTGGCTCGCGCGCAAGCTCGCGCCGTTCGGCGAAGGGCTCGCCGCTGGCGAGATCGTGCTCGCGGGATCCTTCACGCGCCCGGTGGCCGCCGCGGCGGGCGATGAGTTTCGCGTCGACTACGGCTCGCTCGGCGTCATCGACGCCCATTTCGACTGAGGCGCGAATGAACACCCCCGACAATGACTTCAAGGCGGCGTTGGCGAACCGCGAGACGCTGTTTGGCTTGTGGCTCGGGCTTGCGAATGCGTATGCCGCCGAGGTGGTCGCCGGTGCCGGTTTCGATTGGCTTCTGATCGATGGCGAACACGCGCCGAACGACCTCGGGACCATCCTCTCGATCCTGCAGGCGCTCGCGGCCTACCCGGTCCACCCGGTCGTCCGGCTTCCGGACCACAATCCAACGTTCATCAAACAAGTGCTCGAGCTCGGCGCGACGTCGCTGCTCGTACCGATGGTCGAGTCGCCCGACCAGGCGCGCGAACTCGTCCGTGCCGTCCGCTATCCGCCGGCCGGTATCCGCGGCGTCGGCAGCGGCCTCGCACGCTCGTCGCGATTCGGCCGCTACGGGGACTACCAGAAACGCGCCAACGACAGGATCTGCCTGCTGGTCCAGATAGAGACCCGCGCCGCCGCCCGCCAGGCGGCGGCCATTACGGCCGTGGACGGTGTCGATGGCGTCCTGCTCGGGCCGTCCGATCTCGCCGCCTCGATGGGTCTCCTTGGCCAGCCAACGCACGCCGACGTGCGCGGGCTCATCGAGGGCACGATCCGCGAGGTCGTCGCGGCGGGCAAGCCCGCCGGAATTCTCTGCGCCGACGAGACGCTCGCGCGGCACTACGTCTCGGTCGGCGCGACGTTCGTCGCGCTCGGTGCGGACTCGAGCCTCCTCGCGCAGGCGACTTCGGCACTCGTGCGTCGCTTCAAGGGTTCCGGCGACGACGCGCCGGCGCGAACCGGCTACTGAGGCGAGGCGAACATGCTCGACGCCGCTGCCGAGACGCTCCGCGCTGTCTATCGGGGCCGCCTGCTGGTCGACCCCGTCGACACGGCGCCATTCCTCACCGACTACCGGCGCCGCTGGACGGGACGCGCGCTCGCGGTAGCGGAGCCCTCCTCCACTGCGGAGGTCAGCCAGCTCGTTCGCTGGTGTGCCGAGCACGAGGTCGCGGCCGTGCCACAGGGTGGCAACACGGGGCTCTCCGGCGGCGCGGTGCCAAGTGATAGCGGCCGCTCGCTCGTCATCTCACTCCGGCGCCTCGACCGGATTCGTGCGCTCGACCCGGTCAACAACACCATCACCGTCGAAGCCGGCGTGACGCTCGCGCGGGCGCAGCAGGCCGCGGAAGGCGCCGATCGACTTTTCCCGCTCAGCCTCGCGGCGGAGGGTAGCTGCACGATCGGCGGGAATCTCGCTACCAACGCGGGTGGCGTACAGGTCCTGCGCTACGGAAATGCGCGCGAGCTCTGCCTGGGTCTTGAGGTCGTGACGGCGAGCGGCGAGTGCTGGGGCGGGCTCCGCGGTCTTCGCAAGGACAACACGGGCTATGACTTGCGCGACCTGATCGTCGGATCGGAGGGGACGCTCGGCATCATCACGGCGGCCGTCCTGAAACTCTTTCCGCGCCCGGCCGCCGAGATTGTCGGCTTCGCCGCCGTGTCCTCACCGGCGGATGCGCTCACCCTCCTGTCCAGCGCGCAGCGGCGGCTCGGTGCCGGGCTCACGGCGTTCGAGCTCTTGAGCGATGAGTGCCTGTCGCTGGTGCTCAGGCACGCGCCCGGCGCCCGCCATCCGCTCGAGGGGCGCTCGCCCTGGTACGTGCTGCTCGAGCTCTCGGACACCGAGAGCGAGCCGCACGCGCGAACTGCCATCGAAGAGCTCCTCGGCGCCGCGTTCGAGGCGGGCACGGTCACCGACGCGACAGTGTCCGCATCGCTCCAGCAGTTCGATGCGCTCTGGGGGCTGCGCGAGGCCATCTCCGATGCGCAGGCGGCCGAAGGCGCGTCGATCAAGCACGATATCTCGCTGCCGATATCCCGGATTCCGGACTTCATCGCGACGACCGGTGCCGCCCTCGGAACGGCGTTCCCGGCACTGCGCACCGTGGTCTTCGGTCACCTCGGCGACGGCAACCTGCACTACAACCTCTCGCCTCCCGCCGGTGCCGGCGCGAACGATTTCCGCATGGCCGACTTCGAAGCCGATGCGAATCGCCTCGTGCACGATGCCGTCGTCCGGCATGACGGTTCGATTTCCGCCGAGCACGGCCTCGGTGTCCTCCGGCGCGACGAGGCCAGCCGATACAAGAGCCCGCTCGAGCTCGACCTGATGCATCGCGTCAAGGCGGCGCTCGATCCGCGCGGCCTGTTGAATCCCGGAAAGCTACTCAAGGCCCGCGAGCCAGGAACCCCATGAGCACCGAAATGCTGGATGTCGCCGGAGTCGCGGTGTCGCCGCACCATTACATCGACGGCAAGCGCGTTGCCTCCGCCGAGCGCTTCGCGCTGCATTCCCCCATCGATCAGCGACTGCTTGGCAATGTCTCCGAGGGTAGTGCGACGCACGTCGACGCCGCAGTGACGGCCGCGCGGCAGGCGTTTCCGGCATGGGCGGCCCTCGGAGCGCAGGCACGCCGCCCGCTGCTCGAGCGCTTTGCCAAGGAGATCGGCGCGCGCGCGAACGAGTTCTGCGTGCTCGAGTCGAACGACGCCGGGGTGCTCCTGTCGCGGATGCGTCACGGCGTCGTGCCGCGCGCGATGCTGAACATCACCTACTTCGCCGAACACGCGCTCGGCCTTCAGGACCGCGTGATCGAGACCGAGCAGGCCCGGCATCTCATCCGGCACGATCCCGCCGGCGTAGCCGCGATCATTACGCCGTGGAACGCACCGCTGATGCTCGGTACGTGGAAGGTGGGTCCAGCGCTCGCGTCCGGAAATACGGTCGTACTCAAACCACCCGAGTGGGCGCCGCTCACGAGCTCGCTGCTCGCCGATGCGGCACAGGCCGCGGGGTTGCCACCCGGAGTATTCAACGTCGTCCAGGGGACGGGCGCAACGACGGGCGCCGCGCTCGTCGCCGATCCGCGGCTCGCGCGGGTCTCCTTCACCGGCTCCGTGCCGACGGCACGATCGATCGCACGCGTCACCGGCGGCAACCTGGTGCCGTGCAGCCTCGAGCTCGGTGGCAAGTCGCCGTTCATCGTGCTTGCGGATGCCGACGTCGACAACGCGGCGGCAACGGCCGCCCTCATGTATCGAAATGCTGGTCAGGTGTGCCTGGCTGGAACGCGCCTGCTCGTCCACAGCCGGATCAGCGTCGCGTTCGTCGAGGCGATGCGCGGCTATGTCGAGAAACTCAATGTCGGCGACCCGCGCGAGGACGCGACGGAAGTGGGGCCCATCATCCACCCGCGGCAGGTCGAACGGGTCAAGGGCTTCGTCGAGCGCGCGGTCGCCGCCGGCGCCAGGGTCCTCTGGGGCGGCGGACCGCATTCCTACGGCGCGCAGTATTTTTCGCCGACGTTATTGACCGACGTCCGGCAGGACTCGGAGATCGTCCAGAACGAAGTCTTCGGCCCGGTGCTGACGCTGCAGACCTTCGACGACGACGCGAATGCCATCGCGCTCGCCAACGACGTCGACTTCGGACTCGGTGGCGTCTGCTACGGCGAGGAGGCCCATGCGACCGCTGTCGCGACGGCCGTTCGCACCGGATTCATCTGGGTCAATTCATTCGGGATTCGAGACCTTGCGGCGCCCTTCGGCGGCTGCAAGCGCTCCGGCATCGGCCGCGAAGGCGGCGACTGGAGCTTCGAATTCTTCAGTGACGTCAAGGACGTCGTGGTGCCGAAGAAAGCCTTCCGCGCCAGCTTCAGTCAGCGATAGGAGCGGTCATGGGTCAGCTAGTCGGCGCGGCACTCGTCTCTCACCACCCCGGTCTCTTCCAGTGCGAGGAGTTCCGCCTCCTGATGGGCAACGGGGTCGATTCTGACCTCATTGCCGGCTACGACCGCGTCCGCGCGAAGCTCGATGCCGTGCGTGCCGATGTGCTCGTGATCATCGATTCACACTGGTTCACGACGGGATATCACCTGGTGGATGGCGGCGCTCACTACGCCGGCAAGTACCTGTCGGACGAGATGCCGTGGTACCTGTTCGGCCAGTACTACGACTACCCGGGCTCACCGGACTTCGCCCGTCTCGTCGAACGCGTCGGGCGCGAACGCCGCGTGCGAACCAAGGGCGTGTTCGATCCGGACCTGCAGCGCCACTACCCGACGATCAACATCGTCAACAAGCTGCGGGCGACCGAGAAGGTCGTGTCGCTCGGCTGCTGCCAGAATTGCCGCCTGGAGCACTTCCTCGAGTCGGGGGCCGTTCTCGGTGAGGCGATCCGCCGCAGCGACCTGCGCGTCGCGATCCTCGCTTCCGGCGCGCTGAGCCATCGGTTCAACGACATCGACTGGGTGCCCAAGAGCCCGCGCATATTCGACGAGGTCAATGTCTCCCGCCCGGAGAACATCGTGAGCGACAAGGAGGCGATTGCGCTCATGGCCGAGGGGCGTCACGACCGCATCCTGGATCTTTGGCCGGAGAAATTCCGGCCGGCGCACTGGGAGGCATCTGGC
>CAYNCY010000131.1:5331-8968 GCA_964395195.1 uncultured Steroidobacteraceae bacterium | reverse complement strand
CAAGCACCTGTCCCCGGCCATCTCGCGCTGCGTGAGCTGCGCGCGCCTGGTGCCAGACGCCGCCATCACGATCGCCGTGTTCGGCGCCGATCCCGCCGCCGTCGCGGCCGAGGCGGCCACGCTCGCGGGCGTCGGCGACGTCCTCACCATCGCCGATGCCAGGCACGCGCATCCGGTGAGCGCGGTGCTGGCACCCCTCGTCGTCGAGCTCGCCCAGGGCTTCACGCACGTCTTCGGCGCCTCGACCACCTTCGGCAAGGACCTGATGCCGCGCGTCGCGGCCCTGCTCGGCGTCCCGCAGATCTCGGACGCGATGGCGGTCGAGAGCGCGACCCGCTTCAAGCGGCCGATCTACGCCGGCAACGCCATCATCACCGTCGAGGTCGCCGCCGGCCGCAAGGTCGTTGCGACCGTGCGCACGGCCTCCTTCGACGCGGCGCCGTCGGGCGGGAGCGCGCGGGTGAGCGCGGCGACGGTGAGTGCCGCAACGCCGACGCACACGCGCTTCGTGGCGCTCTCGGCCGCGGCCAACGACCGGCCGGACCTGCAGAGCGCGCCGCGCGTCGTGTCGGGCGGCCGGGCGCTCGGCAGCAAGGAGAACTTTGCGATCATCTTCGCGCTCGCTGACAAGCTCGGCGCCGCGGTCGGCGCCTCGCGCGCCGCGGTCGATGCGGGCTACGCCCCGAACGAGCTGCAGGTCGGCCAGACGGGCAAGATCATTGCGCCGGAGCTCTACGTCGCCGTCGGCATCTCGGGCGCCATCCAGCACCTGACCGGCATCAAGGACGCGAAGACCATCGTCGCGATCAACAAGGACGGCGAGGCGCCGATCTTCGAGGTGGCGGACCTCGGATTGGTGGGCGATCTCTTCACGATCCTGCCCGAGCTCGAGAAGGCGCTGACGAAGTAGGCGCCGACATCGATTCGACTTTAGACAGTCTCGGCAAGGGGCTGTTTGCAAAGAGATAAACGAGGGGGTTCGTCATCCCGGGAAGCGTCCCGGGATGAGGGCCACCCGGGGAGCTGCCGGTGACGCTGCTGATCGCGGGACTCGTGCTCTTCCTCGGACTGCACTCGCTGTCGATCGTGGCACCGGGCCTTCGCGACCGGATCGCCGCCCGCATCGGTCAGGGTGCCTGGCGTGGCCTGTACTCGCTCCTCTCGCTCGCGGGCTTTGCGCTCATCGTGGTCGGCTTCGGGGCGGCGCGCGCGACTCCGGTCGTCCTCTACTCGCCGCCTCTGGCGCTCAGGTACTTCGCGCTCGTCCTGATGGTGCCGGTGTTCCCGATGGTGCTCGCGGCCTTCCTGCCGGGGCGGATCCAGGCGCGCCTCAAGCACCCGCTCCTCGCCGCGACCAAGGCGTGGGCGCTCGCCCACCTCCTCGCCAACGGCACGCTCGCCGACGTCGTCCTCTTCGCGAGCTTCCTCGCCTGGGCCGTCGCCGACCGGATCTCGCTCAAGCGCCGCCCGGCGCGGCCGGTCCCAGCAGCGCCCGCGGGGCCCTGGAACGATGCGATCGCGGTCGTCGGCGGGCTCCTCCTCTACGCGGGCTTCCTCCTCGGCCTGCACCGCGTCCTGATCGGCGTGTCCCCGCTCGGCTGACCCCCGGCGAACCGCCGGCCCGCCTCGGCTGGCGACGTCGCCCCGGTCTCGGGCACACTTCCCGGAACGGCAGCACCGCCGCCCACAAGACGTCGGGCTCCATCACAGGGATCGGGGGGGTCGGGATGACGCACCGGACAACCAGCGCGCTTCGGCGCAGCGGGCTCGTACTCGCGGGTCTCGTGTTCGCGGGTCTCGTGTTCGCAGCAATGGCCTCCCCCGCGACGGCGGACGAGGTCGTGACGCTTCCCGATGACACCTACTTCGTCTGGCACCCGCGGCCGGGCATCGAGCCCCATTCCAGCAAGGTGGCCGCGGTCGGCACGTGCGGCTTCGCGATCCTCGGCGGTCACTCCTCGCGCAAGGAACCCCGGGTCGAGTGGGACGTCAACGTCGACGAGATCCTCCACGGCGACGACCGGATCGTCGGCGTGAGCGCCGGCACCTTCACGGTCCTCGACAGGAAGCGCGTGCCGCGCCCCGCGATCACCGCGATGTCGTTCACGTTCGAGGGCAAGGAAGGCGAGGTCAACGTCGAGATCGTCGGTCCGCCGAACGAGAGCAATGCCATCCGCGGGATGGTACCGCTCGAGCGCGCGGAGCCGCTCCTCGATGCGCTGCAGGGCGATAAGTACGTGACGATCGCGTTCAAATACGCGGACGGAAGCGCCGACGCCGTCCGGGTCCGCGGCGATCGCGACCGCGATCGCGGTTCACCGAACGCGGTGTTCACGCGCTGCCTGCACGGCAACCCGCCGCACATCACCGGGCCCCTGTTCCGGGCGCACTAGCGCCTAGAGGCGCCGCGTGAAGTGGAACGCCGTGATCGCAAAGCGCTCGCGGAGGTAGAAGTCCTGTGCGCCTTGGCGGTGGAGGTTGGTGTCGAGCGCGATCTCGTCGCACCCGAGGCGCCGCCCCTCGTCGGCCAGCCACGCGAGCAGTGCCTTGCCGACACCGGCGGAGCGCTGGCTCGCGTCGGTCACGAGGTCGGTGACGAAGAACACCTGCTTGTCGCGCGCGATCCGCTCGAGCACCCGGAAGCCCGCAACCGCGACGATGCGCCCGTCGCGGCGCGCTGCCACGAACGAGGCGCCGCCCGCCGTGAGGCGGCGAAGGTACGCGCCGATCCCTTCGGCGTTCAGCGTGGGCCGTAGCTGGCGGAGCACCGGCAGGCACGCCTCGACGTCGGCATCGGTCGCGAGGGGCTGAATCTCAAGCGGCATCGCGGCCCCCTGAACGCCGCGCGGCCGGAGAACCCGGCCGCACGACTCGAACTCGTCCTGCGAGCGGGCCCGCGTCAGAGCTGGCCGAGTACGTACTCGGCGGTGCTGACCCTGAACTCGCCCGCCGCCTCGACGTTGAGGTGGGTCACCACCCCGTCGTTGACGATCATCGCGAAGCGCTTGCCGCGGATGCCCATGCCAAAGCCGCTTGCGTCGAGCTCGAGACCGAGCGCCTTCGTGAAGTCGCCGTTGCCGTCGGCCAGCATCAGGATGGCCTCCGGCGCATTGCTCGCCTTCGCCCAGGCCGACATCACGAACACGTCGTTGACGGCCAGGCACGCGACGGTGTCGACGCCCTTGGCCTTCAGCTTGTCGTAGTCGCGGATGAAGCCGGGCAGGTGCTTCGCGTGGCACGTCGGCGTGAAGGCGCCGGGCACCGAGAAAATGACGACCTTCTTGCCCTTGAGGAGCTGGTCCGTCGTGATGTTCGACGGGCCGTCCTTGGTCATCTGCTTCAGCGTCGCCGCGGGAACCTTCTCGCCAACCTTGATCGTCATCGTGTCGCTCCCTTGAATGAATGCGGCGCTCAAGACCCGAAGTCTATCGGGTCCGGCGCCGCACCGGGGGGCGACTAGTTGCGGTTGTGGTCGTGCTCGTGCTCGGGATCCTTGTCCTTCTGCTTCGGGCGCTGCTGCTTGTCAGCCGGCGGCTGGCCGTTCTGACGCTGCACCTGCTGCGGACGCGGCGGCGCCGGCCGCGCGCGGGGGTTCTGCGGCTGCGCACCCGGCTGCGAGGCATTCTGCTGCGGCTGT
>CAYNCY010000131.1:0-5231 GCA_964395195.1 uncultured Steroidobacteraceae bacterium | reverse complement strand
CTGGCCGTTCGGGTTCTGGCCGTTCGGGTTCTGGCGGTTCGGCGCCTGCCCGTTCGGGTAGTACGGACGGTTACCCGTCGGCTGCCCGTTCATGTACGGACGCTGCTGGGCGGCCGGTGCCGGGGGTGCCGCCGGCGCCGGCTGCGCGACCGGAGGCGCCTGGGCGGCCGGCTGGTTGAACGTCGGACGCTGCGGCTCGCCCGCCGGGCCGTTGAAGGGCCGCGAGTTCGGCACCTGCGCGCCCGGCTGCTCGTTCGGCGGCGTGACACCCGGCCGGCTCGGCTGGAACGGGGGCGCACGGCCCGCGGTGGCCTGCGGCGCGGTGAACGCGCTCGGCCGCGGGGTCGCCGCGATCGGCGGAGCACCGTGGTTGTTCCTGACGAGGAGCGCCTGGTTCTGGCCCGCGTCGGTCTGGTGACGCCACTGCGTCGGGGTCGGTGCCACGTGCGGCTGCTGACTCCACTGGCGTTCCTCGGGGGTCGGGACCGCACGCGCGCCGCCGGGACCGGAGTAGCTCACGTTGTTGATCACGGTGTTGTTCACCGTGACGTTGTTGATGACCGTCTCGCGGTAGGTGTTGTGGACGTTCGTGACGTTCACGTTCGTGACGGCGGTGTTGTACTGGAAGCGGTTACCGGCCCAGCGACCGCCTTGGTAGCCGACGCCGCCGTAGCCGAAGCCGTAGTTGACGCCGCCGTAGAAGCCGACGTGGGGACCCCAGTAGCCCTCGTGGAAGACGAACGCGGCACCCGTCAGCGCCCAGAAGCCCGGCGTCCAGAGGAAGCCCGGCTGCGGCGGCTGCACCCAGGTGCCCGGCACCCAGAAATACCCACCCGGCCCGCGGCCCCAGTAGCCCGGCGTCCACAGGTAGCCCTCGGACGGCGGCGGCGGCTGGTCGTACACGGGCATCGGTGGCGGGGGTTCCGTGACCTCGGCGTTCGCGTCGACGTAAGGCTGTGACTCGGGTGCGGGTGCGGGCGCCGGCCGGTATTCGACCGGCTGGACGACGCAGGCCGCGAGCGCGGCCGAGACCGCAACACCGATGCTGAGACGAAGCAGAGTGGACGAGTTCAAGAACGCCTCCTGGGCGGAACGAATGGAGCCCTGGCCGCGCCGATCGTGAAGCGTCGGGTCGGCCCTCACAAGCCATACAACGTCCGATTGTGACTGGGGACTAGCTTTGTGAAGGAATCTTAAGCGGCGGCCGCCCACCCGGCCTGGGAGTGCCTCAGCAGGGCCGCAATGCGCCGATTTGCACCCAGAAACTGGCGATAAGCGCCGACAGACGCCCTCCCGCGCGCTTGTATGCAATCGCCCGATTCGGGTGTGTTGCACCGCCAAAACCGGCTCCGGGATTGCATGCAATCGACCGCAAGCGCCCTCGTCCCGCCGGGGGCAGGGATCGAACGACGGACGAAGACGAGGCGCCGACGGGTCAGCGGGGACGCGAGATCCAGGCGACGCCCGCCGTCGCCAGGCGCCGCGGCATCACCCGCAGCGACTCGACGAGGAGCCGGTTGGTGGGACCTGGGATCACGAGCCCTTTCCCGGCCAGCATCGCGCGGTAGCCCGCGCGTGCGACCGGAGCCGCCTCGGCGATGGGCACGAGGCCACCCGCAATCGCCTTCGGGCGGCGCATCCCGGCGCGCGCCTGGAAGCCCGTGGCCGTCGGGCCCGGGCAGAGCGTGGTGACGGTCACCCCGCTCCCCCGCACCTCCCAGGCCAGCGCCTCGCTGTACGAGAGGACGTAGGCCTTGCTCGCGTAGTAGGCCGCCATGTAGGGACCGGGCTGGAACGCGGCGGTCGAGGCGACGTTCAGGATCCTTCCCGAGCCCCGCGCCAGGAATTCGGGCAGCAGGCGCTTCGTGAGCCGGGTCAGGGTCCCGATGTTGAGCTCGATGAGCGCGAGCTCGTCCTCGAGCCGCGTGTCGCGCTGGAGCCCATAGGAGCCGACGCCCGCGTTGTTGATCAGGATCTCGGGAACGATCGCCCGTGCGGCGAGCCGTGCGATGAGCTCCGCCGCCGACTCGCGGCGAGCGAGGTCGAGGGGGATGGGCAGGACCTCGATGGGGTGGCGCGTGCCGAGCTCGGTCGCGAGCGCGCCGAGCGCGGGGGCGCTGCGGGCAACCAGGATCAGGTCGTAGCCATCCGCGGCGGCGAGGCGCGCGAACTCGCGGCCGATGCCGCCCGAGGCGCCCGTGATGAGCGCCCAACCCTTCGCTGCGGCGCCCGCGACCATGGCGGGCGCCGGTCTCGCCCTAGATGATCGAGTTCAACCAGACGGTGGCGGCTTTCGCCATGCGCGGGTCGGCCTGCGCAGCGGTGAAGGCCTTGCTCGCATTCGCCTTGTCGCCGAGCTTCGCATACGCAATGCCGAGCATCATGTTGGCGTCGTCCACGCGCTTGACCTTGGCAACCCGGTCAGCCGAGAGGCCACGCGTGATCGCATCGACGGCCTTCTGGTACTCGCCCATGCCGAGGTAGGCCTGGCCCACCTTGACGTCGGCCTCGCCGTTCTTGCCGGCCTGCGCCTCGCGATCGAGCGCGCCAATCTGCTTGTGATCCTCGGCCGACTGCTGCTTCGCCTGCGCGAACATGCGGCTCGGGCGGTCGGAGGCCGCGATCATCTTCATGGCGTTCTTCTCGAGCGCCTTGTTGATGACGGTGAGCGCCTCGCTCGGCGAGCCCACCTGCAGCGCATCGTCCGCGTACTCGGTGAACTCCGACTCGCGGGTCATGTAGTCCTTGTCGAAGGAGAAGCGGAACAGGTTCAGGAGCGCACGCTCATCGACCTTCTGCTCCTCGTAGATCAGCAGCAGGTCCGCCACGTAGTCATGCGCCGGGAAGCGCTTGACGAGCGTCACGAGCACCTGCTCGCGCTTGTCCTTCTCACCGTTCTGGTAGTAGCAGTAGTTCTCCTGCTTGAGCTCCTGCTCGGTCGGGTCGCGGCCGGCGACCGACTTCTCGAGCCAGACGATGCCGTTCTTGCAGTCCTTCTGGATGAGATAGATGTTGGTGACGAGCGCGATGCCGTCCTGGCCACCGCCGTTGTCGGCCCACAGCACCGCGTTCGGCAGCGCCTTCTCGAAGTTCTTCTGCTGGTAGTAGATCTGCGCGAGCGGCTTGTAGCTCGCGATCCGGTCCTCCTGCGGGAGGCTCTCGATCGCGTTGAGCTGCTCGAAGGCATCGGCGAGCGCCGCGTAGTCCTTCTTCTTGGAATAGCCGTACTTCATCAGGTTCAACGACATGATCTTGTCGTAGGGCTTCTCGGCGAGCGCGAGGCCTTCCTTCGCCTGCGCAATGCCGGTGTCGAAGTCGTCCTTCTGCAGCGCCGCCTGGGCGGGCTTCAACTTCTCGGCGACCTTGGCGGACACCTCCTCCTTCTTCGGCTCGTCCTTCTTCGCGAAGCTCGGCGCCGATGAAAGTGCGAGCGTCAGGCCCAGCACCGCCCCACCGAGCGCGAGCCGGCGCACTCGTGACCCCACTACCGCCCAGTTGTTATTCATAGCCCACCTCAAATGTCGACAACCCTCAGGTCGCGTTCAGCCAGATCTTCGCGACGCCAGCCATGCGCGGATCGGCCTTTGCGGCCGTGAACGCCTTGGTGGCGTCCGCGTTCTTCTTGAGCTTCAGGAGCGCGATGCCGAGCACCATGTTCGCGTCGTCCGGCCGCTTGATGCGGGCGGCACGCTCGGGCTGCATCGCGCGCTGCAGCGCCTCGACGGCCTTGTCGTACTGGCCGTTCGAGAAGTAGCGGTAGCCGATCTTGACGTCCGAGTCGCCGTTCTTGCCGGCGCGGGCCTCGGCATCGAGCTGGTCGGTCGTCTTCTTGTCGTCCGCCGCACGGGTCTTGGCCTGCTCGAGGAGCGCCGTCGCCTTCTTGTCACCGGTCTTGATGATCTTCTTGGCGAAGCCCTTCTCGAGGATCCGCTGCGCCTCGGCGGTCGTGCCCGCATCGAGCGCGTAGTCGGCGAGGCGGACGTAGTCGGCGTCGTCCGTCAGGTATTCCTT
Source organism: uncultured Steroidobacteraceae bacterium (assembly GCA_964395195.1). GTDB lineage: Bacteria > Pseudomonadota > Gammaproteobacteria > Steroidobacterales > Steroidobacteraceae > CAIKZZ01. The sequence goes on along the minus strand of CAYNCY010000131.1, from coordinate 1,220 downwards.
GTCGAAGCCGAAGCGCAGCAGCTCCTGGAGCGCGAGCGCGTCGGTCTTGGGATCCGCCGTCTCGTAGATGTTGAGGAGCTGCGCGTAGTACTCCTTCTTCGGGAAGCGCTTCAGGAGCTCCTCGTTGACGGCGATGCGCTTGGCGGTGTTCTTGTCCTTGTTGGCACAGAAGCTCTGTGCCTTCAGCTGCTCCTCGTCCGCGGACTTGCCGCCCGCGAGCGCCTTGTCGAGGGCCGCCATGCCGTTCGGGCAGTCCTTCTGCGCCGAGTACAGCGTCGAGAGCAGCGCCCAGTCGCCCGCGTTGCCGCCGGTGACCTTCATGTAGTCCTTCGTCGTCGAGATGGCCTTGTCCATCTTGTTGACGTGGGCGTACATCTTGGCGAGGTTCTGCTGGGTGCTGAGCTTGGTCGCCGAGGGCACGCCCTCGAGCGCAACCAGCGACTCACCCGCCTCGATCGCCTCGTTGTAGTTCTGCGAGGAGGTCGCGGCGCCATAGATGATCGAGAGCGAGATCTGCTTCTCGAACGGCGACTTGGCGGCGGCGAGCGCTTCCTTGCCGAGCTTGAGCGCGGTCGGGAAGTCGTGCTTCTTGTACGCCTCGCTCGCCGGCTCGTACTTCTCGAACACGGCCTTGGACACCTGCGGAGGGTCCGCGAGCGCAGCGGGAGCGATCGCGAGTGTCGCCACCATCAGGGCGCCCGAGAGGCAGGCGCCTGCGAGGCGGCGGCTAAGCGCCAGATCCGGTTTCCCAACGAGCATGCTCATCGTGTACCTCTATGACTCGATAACCAATTGACGCCATCCGGTGCCCGCGAGTTCCCGCGTGCGGACACCGCAAAAAAAATGGGCCGACGCACCCGTCAGCCCATTTGTTGTTCGCTTAACCGGGGGCCGAGGGCGCCCGCGCCGCCGCCTCAGAGACCACCGTTCTCGTCGGCGACGAAGCCAATCTTCTTGAGGCCGCCGCGCTGCACCGCGAAGAGCACCTTCGCGGCGTCGTCGTAGCGCGCCCTCCGGTCGATCTGGATGTGCACGTCCGGCTGCTCCGCAACCGGCTTCCCCGCCGCGGACGCGATGTACGAGCGCAGGTCCGTCGGGGAGACGACGGTGCCGTCCCAGACGACCTCGCCGTTGTACTTCACCTCGATGTTGACGGGCGGCGTGATCACCGGCGGCGGATCGGAGGGCGCCGCGCGCGGCAGGTCGATCTTCACCGCGTG
>CAYNCY010000130.1:0-8990 GCA_964395195.1 uncultured Steroidobacteraceae bacterium | reverse complement strand
ACGCGCCACGCCATCTGGCTGCCCGGCGGCATCGTCGGCGACGACACCGACGGACACGTCGACGACATCACCCGGTTCGTCAACGCCACCACGGTGGTCGGCATCCGCGCTCCGCAGGGGCACCCCGACCATGCCGTGCTGGAGCGCAACTGGCAGGCGCTGCAGAGCGCATTGAAGTAGTTGCGCCCGTTCGTCGCCGACGCCGCGCTGGCCGGCGGGCGCCTGGTCGAGTGCGGGCGCGGCAGGCCCGCAACGTAGGCGGCGACCGCCGCGCGCTCGGCATCGTTCTTGAGGACCCCCGCCGCGGCGCGCATGGTCGCGCCTTCGGTGTCACCCGCTGCGGCACCGCGCACGCCGGTGGCGAAGTGCTGCAGCTGCCGCTCGATGTACCAGGCCTCGAGGCCGGCGATGGCGGGAGCCTTGGTCGCCGCGACCCCTTCCCCCGCCTTGCCGTGGCAGCTCACGCAACTGGCGTACAGCGCCTGCCCCGCCGGCGCGGCGGCCTCGGCGGCCGCGACGCAGGCAAGCATCATCGCGGTGGCGAACCCGGCCCGCCACGCCAACCGCCTAGAAGGCGGCATGCAGATCGATGCCGTAGCGACGCGGTGCATTCACCGACGCGGTCGGCGTTCCGAACGTGGCGGCGGTGATCTGGTCGATGCCGGTCACGTAGCGCTTGTCGAACAGGTTGTTCGCGAAGAGCGACACGCCCCACTTGCCGTTGCTGCTCTTCCAGCCCACGCGCGCATCGGTGATCGTCTCCGACGTTCCGATCGGGAAGTTCGCGGCGGGAAGGCACGACTTGTTGGCGAGCGCGTCGGCATTGCAGCGCGTGGCGCCGCGGTAGCTGGTCGCCAGGAAGAAGTCGAGGTGGCTGCCATCCGAGAGCGCGAGGCTGTAGTCGCCGTTGGCCGAGAACGAGAACGTCGGCTCGCCCGTCGGCTGCCCCGCCAGGTCCGTACCGTACTGAGAGACGTACTTCGTGTAGGTCGCGTCAATGTACGCCGCGGCGAAGCCGAGGGTGAACGCACCGACCGGCTGCCAGCGAAGCTCGAGATCGACGCCATTGGCCTTCTGGTCGCTGGTCGAGACGAGGTACTGCGGCACGCCGTTCGCGAGCGTCGTCAGCGACAGCGACTGCTTGTTCTTGTACTGGTAGTAGTACGCGGCGACGTCGACGTAGAGGTGTGCATCGGGAATCGCCGACTTGAGTCCAGCCTCGTAGTTCCAGACCGTCTCGTTGTCATAGCGGCCGTTCACCGAGACGCTGTCGAAACCGCCCGGCGTGAAGCCCTTGGAAACCGACGCGTAGACCATGCTGTCGGAGTTGATCTTGTAGTCGAGCACGACACGGGGGCTGAGATCGCTCCACGAGCTCGACGTCGCGTAGGTGTACGTCGTACCCGGCGTCTGGCCGTACGTGAAGATCAGGTTCTGCTGGTAGGTCTGCTGGGGCGGTAGAAGATCCGGGATCGCGAACACGCCGGCCGCCGCGATGGCGTCGATGATTCCATCGAGCACCGGCGCCTGCCGGTAGGGTGCCGCCCAGGCAAAGTCCTTCTGGTCGCGCGAATAGCGCAGACCCGTGGTCAGGTTGATTCGCTCGCTCAGGTGCCAGATCACGTCGCCGAAGACGCCCAATGACTTGAAGCGCCCGTCGTCGTACATCGTCTCGCGCCACGGCAGGCCCAACATCGTCGGGAAGCCGAAGGGTGCGAGCGCGGCGCTCGTCGGGCCGAACAGCCCGCCCGGCGCGAGTCCCAGGTTGTTGAGGACCGTGTCGGCACCGTCGGTGTAGAGGTCGGTGTCGCTGTGCTGCTGGGCGTGCTCGGAGGAGTAGCTCGCACCCGCAACCCAGTCGAGCAGGGTGTTGTGGCTCGAGAGCTTGAACTCCTGGTACCAGTTGGCGTTGTGCTCGACGTTCGCCGTGTCGAAGTACGTGGCGATGTTGTTCGTGCCGTCCTCGTCCTCGCGATTCTCGGTGGCGAACTGCCGCCAGTCGGTGGTCGACTTGAATTCCACGTCACCAAAGCGGTGCGAGAACGTGAGCACGAACTCATCGAGCTTGCGCGACTCACGATCGCCCACGACGTCGTTGTAGATCGGCGCGTTGATGGGGTTGAGCCACGTCGAGCCATCCGTCGTCGGCGTGACGATGGGCGGCGTGGTGCCGTTGGCCGACACGGGGATGAGCCCGATCGCGGGGCGCGCCAGCTGGTTCACGTCATCGTGGTTCCAGGCGAGCTGTAGCTGCGTGCCGGAGTCGAGGTCCCAGCGCAGCGCCGCGCGCGTCGCCCAGTTCTTCTCGGGGTTCAGCTTGCGGCCGGTGGCAGCGTCCGTGAGGTAGCCATCCGCCTCGTTGGTGACGGCGTTGATGCGCAGCGCAATTCCGCTCGCGAGCGGCGCGTTGAACATGCCCTCGACCCGCCGCTTGTTCTCGTTGCCGAGGCGCACGTCGAGACTTCCCTCGAGTTCGTCCGTGGGCTTCTTGGTCACGATAGAGATGGCACCCGCCGCGCTCGAACGGCCGAGCAGCGTGCCCTGAGGGCCGCGGAGCACTTCGATGCGCTCGATGTCGTTGAACGCGAGGAGCGAGGCGCCCGAGCGCGCCGCGTACACGCCATCGACGTACACGCCGACCGCGGGGTCCGTGCCGACACCGAAGTCACTCGCGCCTATTCCACGGAGCTGATAGTGCGGCTGCGTCGGACTGTCGTCGGAGACGATGAGTCCCGGCACGAAGCGGCTCATCTGGGCGATGTCCTCGGCCGCGACCTTCTCGATCGCATCGGCGGAGACGACTTGCACCGCAATTGGGACGTCCTGCAGGCGCTGCTCGCGACGCTGCGCGGTGACGATGACTTCCTCGAGGTTCGCCGACGGAGCCGCGGCAGTGTCCGCTGCCTGCGCGGGCGAGGAGACGCCGATGGAACAAAGGCCAGCGCCCGCGAGCGACAGGATGAGTCGATTGAGTTGCATTGCGTCCCCCGTTCTTTGCGACCGGCGCCCGGAACCGGGACCCGTGCGGCGGCAGTATTCGCGGCGTCGGTGAGCGCGCCGTGCGCGCATTTATACGGTAATATCCCCGCGCTGTCACCTCAAACTCGGCGGTCGCCGAGTTTCGGGGATCGCGCTGGCGGGCTCTTTCCTGGACTCCATGGCATCCAAACAGAAGCGTCCGCGCCGGGCGCCGCGCCACACGCAGCGGCGCGGCGATTCGCGGCGCAAGCACCTTTTGGAGGCGGCGGGCGAGCTCATCCTGCGCCACCCCTTGCGGGACCTCACCTATGCCGGGGTGTGCAAACGCGCGGGCGTGCCGGTCGGCTCCGCCCACCACTTCTACCCGGACCTGGACGCGATCTACCTGGCGCTCCTCGAGGAACACCGCGCGGCGAAGGACGCGGCGCTCTTCAAGCCCATTCCGGCGCGGCTCCGGACCTCGTGGCAGGCGGTCATCGGCTGCCTCGTCGACCGCGCGGTCCGGTATCACCGGGCCCACCCGGTCGTCACCAAGCTCGCGATCGGGGGCGAGACGCCTCCGAACATCAAGCTCTGGGACCGCCAGGCGGATCGCGCCCGGGCGGCGCTCAGCATGCAGGTGCTGGGACAGCTCTTCGTGCTGCCGCCCGGCATCGAGCCGGCCCGTGCCGCCTTCGTGACGACCGAGATCGTCGACACGGTGCTGATGTTGTCGATGATCGAGCACGGGCGCCTGACCGCGGAGCACGTGAAACTCGCCAAGGCTGCCGCGATCGGCTTCCTCTCGATGCAATTGGGTCCGACGCTCCCGAGCCGGGACGACGCGACCAGGAGGCTCCCCGCATGACCACTGATTCGCCCGCCGCTGCACACGTCGCACGCCTGCGCGGCAGCTTCGACTCCGGCCGGACTCGTCCCTACGAGTGGCGCCGCGAGCAACTGAAGGCGCTCCGGCGCCTCCTCACCGAGCGCGAGGGCGAATTCGCCGCGGCGCTCAAGGCCGATCTCGGCAAGAGCCTCTTCGAGGCGGTGAGCACCGAGGTCGCCTTCGTCGTCAAGGAGATCGACCACGCGCTCAAGCACTTGCGCGGGTGGATGAAGGCACGCCGCGCACATACGCCGATGGTGGCGCAACCGGGCGCGAGCTGGATCCAGCCGATGCCGAAGGGCGTCGTGCTCATCATCGGTGCATGGAACTACCCGGTGGAGCTCCTCGGCTCACCGCTCGTGGCCGCGCTCGCCGCCGGCAACGCGATCGTGCTGAAGCCCTCCGAAGTGTCACCGGCCACCTCGGCTGCGTGGGCGGCACTGTTGCCGAGGTACCTCGACCGCGACGCAATCGCGATCGTTGAAGGCGGCGCCGAGGTCACCACCGCGCTCCTTGCGGAGCGCTTCGATCACATCCTGTACACCGGCAATGAAGCGGTCGGCCGGATCGTGATGACGGCGGCGGCCCGGCACCTGACCCCGGTCACGCTCGAACTCGGCGGCAAGAGCCCGTGCATCGTCACGGCCGACGCCGACATCGCCGTGGCGGCCGCACGCATCGCGTGGGCCAAGTTCATGAACGCGGGCCAGACCTGCATTGCCCCCGACTACGTGCTGGTGGCGGAGCCCGTCCTGAAGCCCTTCCTCGAGGCGCTGAAGCAGCGCCTCGTGAAATCCTATGGCGACGATCCCGCCGCGAGCGCCGACTACGGCCGCATCGTGAACGGCCGCCACCTCGCGCGCCTGCAGTCCTACCTCACCGGACAGTCGGTGTGGGTCGGCGGACAGGCGGACACCGCCACCCGCTACCTCGCGCCGACCATTGTGGTCGACCCTCCGCTCGAGAGCGCCTTGATGCGCGAGGAGATCTTCGGGCCCATCCTGCCGGTGCTCGCCGTCAAGGACGCGACCGAGGCCGTCGCCTTCATTCGCAAGCGCCCCGCGCCGCTCGCGTTGTATGCGTTCACCCGGGACAGCGGGTTGCAGCGGCAGGTGAGCGAGGACCTCGCCGCGGGCTCCGTCTGCATCAACGATGCGATCGTGTTCCGCGTGTCGCCGGAACTGCCCTTTGGTGGCGTCGGCCCGAGCGGCATGGGACGCTACGGCGGCTGGTACGGCGTCGAGACCTTCAGTCACATGAAGGCAGTGATGAAGCGGAGCTTTCGGTTCGACGTGGACCTGCGCTATCCGCCGTACAGCGCCTCGAAACTGAAATGGATGCGACGACTGTAAGGAGGGCCAAGCGATGACCCGACCAGGCACGCTGACGATTCCGAGCCTCCGCGGCAAGGTCTCCGATGCCGAGTGGGAAAGCCGCGTCGCACTCGCGGCCGCCTACCGGCTCGTTGCACGCTTCGGCTGGGATGACCTCGTGTTCACGCACATCTCATCGCGCGTGCCGGGCGCCGAGGGCGCCTTCCTGATCAACCCGTACGGGCTCCTGTTCGAGGAGATCACGGCGTCCTCGCTCGTGAAGATCGACTTCGAGGGCCGCAAGCTCGAAGAGTCGCCCTTCGAGATCAACCCGGCCGGCTTCGTGATTCACAGTGCCATCCACGCCGCACGGTCCGATGCGCACTGCGTCATGCACACCCACAGCCTGAACGGCGTCGCGGTCTCGACGCAGCGGCAGGGACTGCTCCCGATCTCGCAACAGTCACTCTTCGTGCATGCCTCCCTCGCGTATCACGACTACGAAGGCGTGGCGCTTCGCGATGACGAGAAGCCGCGCCTCGTCGCCGACCTTGGCGATCGCACGTTCATGATCCTGCGCAACCACGGCTTGCTGACCGTCGGGCCCGCGCCCGCGGATGCGTTCCTGGCGATGTACGTCCTCGAGGCTGCGTGTTCGATTCAGGTGCGGGCCGGCGGCGCCACGGAACTCGTGTCGATACCGGCGCCGCTGGTCGCTGGCATTGCCGCCCAGGCCAAGGCGGTCACCCGCGGACTCGGCGCGAACCTGGTGTGGCCGGGACTTCTGCGCAAGCTCGATCGAATCGACTCGTCGTACCGGGACTAGATGCCCGCCGAATCGCGGCCCTGTCCTGGCCGCCGGCTGCGGAGCGTTCCCGGCTAGCGTCAGGATGTCGTAAGGTGCCGTGTCGCGCGCCGTTACGCTCGGATGGAGCGAAACCGTTGTTATCCTCCGCCCTCACCCGGGGGCGCCAATCGAGGTGCCGCTCGAGGCGGCGCGTCGTCGTGGGCGCGACCGCCGACCGATGGTCACAGGACAGGTTCATGCCGCAAACGATTGCCCGCCGACTCTCTCACTGCGCTGCCTGGTGGCTGCTGCTCGGTGCATGGGGATCCGGCGCCGACGCCGCCTCGCTGACGCCGATCGCGCGCGAGCGACTGAACGCCGCGACTTTCGAAGTGGTGCTCCGTCGTCCCGAGATCGATCCGCTGACGTACGAGAAGCCGCTGCCGCTCGATCTCCTCCCCTTTACGGAGCGAACCGACAAATACCGCTCGATCGGCACGGCATTTCTCATCGGTCCCAACCAGTTCGTGTCCGCAGCCCACGTCATCTCGGCCGGTGCGGGCAGCCAGTACGGTCCAGCGGCACTTCGGGATGCGAGCGGCAAGACCTACCCGATCAAGGACATCCTGAAGTACTCATCGTCCCAGGATTTCGTCGTGTTCACGGTGACCAATCCGCCCGCGGCGATCCCCCTCGAGACGCGTGACCGCCCCACGATCAACGACGCGGTATTTGCGGTCGGCAATGCATTCGGCGAGGGCGTCGTCGCCCGCGACGGACTCTATACGTCCGACACTCCCGAGGAGCTCGACGGCAAGTGGAAGTGGCTGCGCTTCTCGGCGGCCGCGTCCCCTGGCAACAGCGGCGGCCCACTCGTCGACCGCAACGGCAAGGTGATCGGCGTGGTGCTCAGGAAGTCGCCGAGCGAGAACCTCAACTTCGCGGTTGCAATCTCCCAGGTCCTGGAGGGCTCGACGGAGAAAGCGTCCATCGTCTCGCGCAACGTCTACCGACTGATGGTCGCCAACGCGAGCGACGCCGTGCGGATCGACGAATCCTTCCCGCTGCCGCTGCCGATCGATGGCTTCTACAATCAGCTCCTCAAGACCATGCAGAAGTCGATCGCCGGCAACCACGCCGCGTTCGTGAAGGCGCACGGTGCGAGCATCTTTCCGCACGGCGACCACTCGGTTCAGCTCCTCAACTCCCTGTTTGCCGCCGGCCAGCCACGGGTCATTCACGAGACGGACAACGGCCAGTGGACGGCGACGCAACCGACGGCCAACCGGGACACGCTCGACAAGAACGGTTACATCGAGATCGGCGCGGTCAGGAACGTCGCGCTCGGCCGCTTCCACCTGCCGGACAACCTGACGGTGAAGAGTGCCTTTGAAGACTCGAAGACCTTCATGGATCTCGTGCTGAAGACGACCCAAATCAGTCGCCCGGTCGGTGCCGACCGGGTGCGGGTGACCTCGCTCGGCAAGGCGGTTGAGGAGATCTGGCACACGGACAGCTACGGGCGCCGCTGGTTTTACCGGCGCTGGAACATCCCGTACGACGACACGGCCATGGTCGTGGATGCGCTGCCGACGCCCGAAGGCTGCGATATCCTCGCGGCCATCGCACCGACCGGAACCCAGGAGGTGCTCCGCGAGCAGCTCGCACTCCTCACGGACTTCGTCTACCTGAGCTACGCCGGTTCACTCGCGCGCTGGAACGAGTTCCTCGCGAACCCGACGTTCCTGCCCGATGCCTTCAAGAACCTCGAGCTGAAAATCGACTACGCGCACGGCGTTGCCATCACGACGAGCCGGTTCAAGTTCGTCGTGCCGAACACGCTCCAGAAAAGCACGCCGGAGAGCCAGCTGTCGCTCAAGTTCACGTTCCTGCCGCTCTTCGACGGCGCGTCGTGGGAACTCGGCGGCGTCTTCCTCGCGGACACGAAGCAGGAGGATCGCTATGTCGACGTCCTCAGGCGTCAGCATCCGCCCGCGAGCATGCCCGAGGAGATGCAGCATCGCTGGCGCCAGATCCTTGCGGGCGAAGCACCTTTCAACGCGAAGCGCACTTCGGCGACCGGCGGCTGGAGAATCGAGGGCGGCGTCAACGTCAAGGACGTCGCGGCCGGCAAGGCCAACGCGCTGTACACGCTCGCGGTGCACACCGACGTCGGCGAGAGCGAGCGGAGCGTCACGCGGACGTTCGAGGGCCTCGAGCGCGGACTCACGATCCTCGAGCACTGACCGCCGCTCGGTCGCTTGCGTCGAAATGAGGCAAGTTTCCGATAGATTTGGCACGAACGGGAAAGCAACCCCGGCCGCCCCGCCGCAGACTCCGGCTCCGGCCGTAGGGCACGCTCACGGCGTGCCCTGCCGCCGTCGGCCAAACCGGTTCAGTGCGTGAGGTGAGTCGATGAATGCAAAAGGCCAGTTGCAGGCGCTGAGCGGGCACCACCGGATTGGCGGGCAGCTCCGCCGCGCGAGGGGCGATCGCGCACTCCCGGTCATCAACCCCGCGACCGAGGAGGAGATCGGCTCGATCGTCGAGGCGACGCCCGCGGAGGTTGCCGAGGCCATTGCCGTCGCGAACGCCGCGCAGCGCCAGTGGGTCAAGGTCAACTACCACCGTCGGGCGGAACTCTTGCACGAGGTCGCGCGCCGCATGATGGCCGCGAGGCCGATCGTCGGCGAGATGCTCACCCGGGAGATGGGGAAGACATATAAGGAGTCCTTCGACGAGGCGACGTGGTCGGCGACCGCGACCGATTACTACGCGGAAGTCGCGCGCCACGAGGCCGGCAAGGTGCTCGGCAACACCGTCGACGGCCAGTTCCACTTCACGACCAAGGACCCGCTCGGCGTCGTCGTGATCATCCTGCCGTTCAACTACCCGCTCTGCCTCCTGTGCTGGCAGGCGACCGCGGCGCTTGCCAGCGGGAATGCGGTCATCATCAAGCCCTCCGATCTCACGACCCTGACGACGCTCGAATTCACGGCGGCCTTCGATGAAAGTGAGCCCTACGATGTAATTTTCCTCGACA
>CAYNCY010000129.1:0-9014 GCA_964395195.1 uncultured Steroidobacteraceae bacterium | reverse complement strand
GGTAGTCGTCCATTCCGGCCTCGCGGCACTGTTCCTCGGCACCCTTCATGGCGTCCGCCGTCAGTGCGACGATCGGGATGCGTTGACCCGTGGCCTCGCGCTGACGAATCTCGCGCGTCGCCTGGTAACCATCCATGACGGGCATCTGGCAGTCCATCAGGATGAGCTGGTACCGTCCTGTTTCCCACGCAGCAACGGCTTCGGCGCCGTTGTTCGCGACATCGACGTTATAGCCGAGCTTCTGCAGCGTGCCGCGGGCGACCTTCTGGTTAACCGCGTTGTCCTCCGCCAGCAGGAGCAGCGGACCGGCTTCCGGGATCTTGGACGCGGCAGCGACGACGGCGATGCGCTGGGTCTTCACGTGCCATTCCGTCGCGTCCATCGACACGACCCGTACCAGGCACTCGCGCAGGTCGCGCGTCGAGGCAGGTTTCAGCAGGTAGCCCGCGAATCCGGCCTTGGCGAAATTAGGCGCGTCGCGCACTTCGCGCGCCGACGTGAGGAGGATGAGCCGCGTCGCCTCGCACGTCGGGTTATCCGCGATCATGCGCGCGAGCTCGATCCCGTCGCACTCCGGCATCATGTAATCGAGCACGGCGAGCCCGTAGGGCCGCCGCGCCGCGGCGGCATCGAGCAATGCGGCCATCGCCGCCCTGGCCCCGTCGACGCAATCCGGTTCCATGCCGAACTGCGTGAGCTGGGCCATCAGGACCTTACGGTTCGTCGCGTTGTCGTCGACGATGAGGACGCGACGACCCTGCAGCGCTTTGATGTCCCCGGTGAGCACCGTCGGCGCGGAGTGCGCCGCTCCGAAACGTGCGTTGAACCAGAACACGGACCCCGCACCCTCGGTGCTCTCCACGCCGACCTCGCCGCCCATCAGCTCCGCCAGGCGACGGACGATCGACAACCCAAGGCCGGTGCCGCCGTAGTGGCGAGTCGTCGAGGCGTCGATTTGCGAAAACGGCTGGAAGAGTGCGTCGACCCGTGATGCGGGAATTCCGATGCCGGTATCGCGGACCTCGCAGCGTATCAGCGTGCTCTGCGAATCGGATGCAACGACGTTCACCGAGATTGCAACTTCGCCTTGGCGCGTGAACTTGATGGCGTTGCTGCCGAGGTTGAGAAGGATCTGCCGGACGCGGCCCGGATCGCCGATCAGGTACTCCGGCAGCGACGCATCGATGCTGGCAATGACCTCGAGCCCTTTCGCGTGCCCCTGGACCGCGAGCAGCTGGGCGACGTCCTCGACGCTGCTGCGCAGGTCCATCTCGATGAGCTCGAGGTCGAGCTTGCCGGCCTCGATCTTCGAGAAATCGAGGATGTCGTTGATGACGGTCAGGAGCGCGCCGGCGCTGTCACGGATGGTTTCGGTGTGGTCGCGCTGCGTCGCGTCGAGGTTCGTCTCGAGCAGGAGTTCCGTCATGCCGATCACGCCATTCATCGGCGTGCGGATCTCGTGGCTCATGTTGGCCAGGAACTGTGACTTGGCCTTGGCCGCGAGTTCGGCGCGTTCCTTGGCCTGCAGGAGTTCCACGTTCGCCAACTCGAGGTCGTGCGTTCGCTGCGCCACCTGCTCGCTGAGATCGCTCGCGAGGCGCCGCAGTCGTCCGGTCCGCAGGCGGTAGAGAACGGCGCCCGCGAGCACGACGAGGAACGCGCACAAAAGCGCGAACCAGAGCGTCTGGTAGAACTGCGGGCGCAGCGTGAAGCGAAAGCTCGCGCCGGTGTCGTTCCAGATGCCGTCGTTGTTGGCGGCGATGACCTTGAAGGTGTAGGTCCCGGGAGGCAGGCGCGTGTAGTAGGCGGTCCGCCGATCGCCCGCGTCGACCCAGTCCTTGTCGAAGCCCTCGAGCCGGTAGCGAAACTGCGTCCGGAGTGGTGCGAGGAGGCTCAACGCCGTGTAGTGGAACTGCCATTGCTGGCGGCCGGGCTCCACCTCGGTTCCTTGCTGCAGCGGCACCGGGGAGGCGTCTGCGGTCACGTCCTCTATGTGGACCAGCGGCGGCAGTGAGTTCGTGCGGATGTGCGCAGGATCAACGCGGACGATGCCGCGAATCGACGGCAGCCAGAGCGACCCGTCCGGTGTCCGGCAGCCGGCGGAAGTATTGCCACCGTCGAACTCGGCGGTGCGCAGGCCGTCCGACAGCCCGTAGACGTGGAAGGTCGGCGTGCCCGTACCGGAGAGCGCGAGCGAATCGAGCGCAGCTCGAGATACGGAGAAGAGGCCCTTATTCGTTGTGAGCCACAACTGGTGCTGATCGTCCTCCAGCACCTGCAGGATCGTCTCGCGGAGCGGCGCGGCGAACTTCGTGAGGGAAGTGATGGCGCCCGTACGCCAAAGCGCCATGCCGTCCGTGGTCCCGAGCCAGATGAACCCGCGCTCGTCCTCGTGGATCGCGGTAACCCGATCACTCGGCAGGCCGTCGGCAAGGCCGAAGTGCCTGACGCCGCTCGAATCGATCACGAAGAGCCCGTGCGCATCGGTCGCGACCCAGAGCTTTCCGTCACGGTCCTCGTAAATGAGGCTGACGGTGGTTGGGCCTGACACCTTCAGAAGGGCCTGCATCGAGCTCACCCGGTCGTGCTCGATGCGGTCGAGGCCGACGTCGGTGCCCACCCAGAGCCGGCCCTGCCGGTCCTCGTGAATCGCCTTGACGGTGTTGCCCGAGAGTCCGTTGCGGCGATTGAACGTCGTCATGCCCGCGCCATCGAGCCGGTAGACACCGGTGCCGTCCGTTCCGACCCACAGTGCTCCGTGGCTGTCCTCGAGCAGCGATCGAACGCGCGCGTTCTCGTAGCCGCGGGGGCCGGCGATGTGCCGGAAGCCCTCGCCGTTGAATTCACTCAAGCCCGCGTCGGTGCCGACCCAGACGCCGCCGCGCTTGCGCGGCGTGACTGTCCACGCGAGGTTCCCCTGCAGGCCTTCGGCCTCGCCGTACGGGGCGAACTTGCCGTCGCGGAGCCGGAGCAGCCCACCGCCGTAGCTGCCGATCCAGATGGAGCCTTCCGTGTCCTCGAAGATGGCGCGCAGGTCGCTGCGGGCGAAGTGATCGCTCGTCAGGGCGACGAAATCGCCGTTTCGCCAACGCACGAGGCCACCGCCGAGCGTTCCAATCCAGAGGTTGCCATCGTGATCGAAGGTCAGCGCGCGCACCGACGCGCCGAGCTGGCCGCGCGCAGCGAGCGCATCGAACCGGGAGCCGGTGCGCCGGTAGAGCGCGCCCGTTCCTGTGCCAAGCCAGAGCGCGCCGTCGGGTCCGCGGCGCATGGCGGTGACGGGCGCATCCATCGCATCCGACGTCAGGTGGACGGAATCGAAGCGCTCACCGTCGAAGCGGTGCAGCCCACCCGTTGCGGTCGCGACCCACACGGCGCCGTTCGCGTCCTGCTCGAGCGCGCGGATGCCGGAGTCGCGCAGGCCGCTCGCCGTGTCGAAGGCCCGGACGTGATTTCCGTTCAGAACGAAGAGGCCGTCGTCGGTGCCCACCCAGAACTGGCCGGCGTTGTCCTCGAGGATCGCGCGAATGCTCGCGTGCACGAGCGCAGGGACGGCGAGGTACGCCGAGAACCTGCCGCCCTCGCGGACGGCGAGGCCCGCGCGCGTGCCGATCCAGAGGCGGTCGCGTCGATCGACGTAGAGGACGGAGATGTGCTTGTTCGGAATTGCGGCGTCGTTGCTGCCGTCGAATACCACGAAGCGCACGCCGTCGAAACGAGCGAGGCCTTCCTGGGTGCCGATCCAGAGATAGCCGTCGGGCGTGCGGATCACGGCCTGCGCGGAGGTCTGCGGAAGACCTTCGGGAATCTGCCAGTTGTCGGAGACGTACTGAGTCGGTGCGAGCGAGGGATCGAGCGCCGCCGCTGTCGGGCTCACGCCAAGGGCAATGAACGCGCCGGTGAGCGCGAGCACGCATCGTGCGAGCGGGCCGCACTCGGGCCGCGGGAACCGGGGACTGGCCATCAGAGCGGCGGGAAGCAGTCGAGTCGCATCAGCGCGTGGAGCGGTGGTGCGAGGAATCTCGGCGTATCAGGGGATTCTGCAGACATCGGCATGCTTCCGGCGGGCCCCACCGGTTAGCGGCGAAAACCGGTAAAACTGAAGCCTTTGGAAGCTGCGCGCCGCCGTCCTTCAGTCCCCCGTAAAGTCCCGGAAAAATGCAGAAAACGGCCCGCCAGCGACCCTTTTCGTAGGGCTCGGCGGCGCGCCCGGCAGGCGTTTGCCGCCAGCCCTCGCGGCGCCTACGGCCGTGAGGGGGGCTGCGGTGCCGACGAGGTCGAGCGTGACCCGGCGGTCGGGTTCGAGGCACGCGAGGTACTGCGAGCGGTGCTGGTGGCGGAGTGCCTTGTCGCACACGGCGATGGGCTCGGTGCTCCCGACACCGACGGCGGTGACCTTGGCGGCATCGACGCCATCCGCCGCCAACTCCGCCGCCACGGTGGCCGCGCGTCGCTGGCTGAGCAGGAGGTTCTGGGCCGGTTTCCCGGTGACGTCTGCGTGTCCGGTAATTGTCAGGCTGTCAAAACTGAGCGGGTGCGCAATGTGTTCGGCCAGTCTCTGGGGTTCGGCACGCCCGGCGGCGCTCTCGACTACCGGGGCGTGCGAGGACAGGGAAACGTTCCGGACGATGAGGCTCCAGTCGTCCGTGAGCCTGCGCGTCACCGCGAGCGTCGAGAGCCGGCTGTTCTCGACGTCGGAGAAGCGGTATTCGACCCGTCCCGCACCCTTCCACCCGGGACTGCCCGTGTAGTCGCGCGCGAGTGCGACCGCTGTCGCGGTCCCGGCGGCGAGCGGGGTCGTCGCCCCGGCTGCGCCGGCGACAGTCGAGCTCACGACCTAGTGGCGCTCAAGCGGTCAGCGGGGGGGCTCCTCCTCAGCGCGGCGTCGGGGTGCCCGCGGTGGCCGCGGGCGGGTCGCGCCGTGCGATGCTCGTCGCCATTTTCACGATCGCGGCGAGATCGGAGAGGTTCGCCGGCACCACGAGCGTGTTCGATTCCTTCGCGAGTTTGCCGAACTGGCGGACGTACTCCTCGCCGATGCGCAGCTGCATCGCCTCGACGCCACCCTGACCGCTCAACGCGATGCCGACCTGGCGCAGGCCCTCGGCGGTTGCGTTCGCCACCGCGAGAATCGCCGCCGCCTGTCCTTCGGCCTCGTTGACCTGCTGCTGCCGGAAGCCCTCCGAGGCCTTGATCACACGCTGCTTGTCGCCCTCGGCCTGGTTGATCTTCGCGTCGCGTTCGCCCTCGGAGGTGAGCACCACCGCACGCTTCTCGCGCTCGGCGCGCATCTGCTTCTCCATCGCCTGCAGCACGTCCTTCGGTGGCGTGATGTTCTTGATCTCGTAGCGCATCACCTTGACGCCCCACGCGGCCGAGGCCTTGTCGAGTTCGCTGACGACGTTGGCGTTGATGGTGCCGCGCGCCTCGAACGTGCGATCGAGTTCGATCTTGCCGATCTCGCTGCGCAGCGTCGTCTGCGCGAGCTGCGAGATCGCGAAGCCGTAGTTGGTGATGCCGTAGGACGCGAGGTGCGGGTCGAGCACCTGCATGTAGAGGACGGCGTCGACGCCGACCTGCACGTTGTCGCGCGTGATGCAGACCTGCTCGGCGACGTCGAGCGCCTGCTCCTTGAGCCCGTGGCGATAGGCGACGCGCTCGAAGCCCGGCGTCAGGATGTGGAATCCCGCCTGCAGTGTGCGGCTGTACTTGCCGAGTTTCTCGACGACGTAGGCGTTCTGCTGCGGCACGACGACGAGGATCTTGCTGAGAGCCGACACCACCACCAGGGCGCAGACGGCGAGCACGACGTAGAGGAGCATGGCGGAACTTCCTGTTGAATATCCTAAAGGGTCGCGTCAGCGCGCACGACGAGTGCGAGTCCCCGGACGTGCAGGATGCGCGCGCGTGCGCCGGCGTCGATGGCGGTCTCGCCGCCGTTCGTCGCGGTCCAAAAACTACCGCGGTACTCGATCTGGCAGCTTTCGCCGGGCGCGAGCGCGCTCGGCAGCGTCACGACCTCGCCGGCAGGGCCGGCCTGCACGGCATTCGGGCCTTCGTGGCGCAATCGTTCGTACATCGCGCGGCGAAAAACGGTCACGCCGACGACCGCGAGCGCCGCGAACAGCACCCATTCAGCCCAGGGCGGAAAGGCCGGCACCGCGAATTCGACGGCGCCGACGACGAGCGCCGACAGCCCGACGAACACGAGGTAGAACTGCGCATTGATGAACCCGAGTTCTGCACCGAGCAGAATGGCTCCCGCGATCACCCACGCCCACCAGTTCATCGTTGCCACCTTCGCGCGGCCCGTGCCGCAGGTACCGCTGCGCCCAGTATGCGGCAGCGCGTAAGCGGCGCC
This sequence comes from uncultured Steroidobacteraceae bacterium, assembly GCA_964395195.1. Taxonomy (GTDB): domain Bacteria; phylum Pseudomonadota; class Gammaproteobacteria; order Steroidobacterales; family Steroidobacteraceae; genus CAIKZZ01. The sequence goes on along the minus strand of CAYNCY010000129.1, from coordinate 2,653 downwards.
CACCCGGCGTTCAAATCGGGGCGAACGCGGCTGAAATCAAGCCCGGACGCTGCGCGGAGGCGCGTCAATCGCCTGACCGTCCGCCCGCTTCCGGTCGGTGTAAGGCGGAGCCCGTATACTGGTGCGTCCTGCAGCGGGGAAGTCTGTGAGTCGCCGTAATCCCGTTCGAGCGAGCCCCGGCCTGCCCCGGTGCCGACGACTCGTCGGTACCGGATGCGCCCTGTGGCTGCTCAGCCTGATTGTGGCCGCGCCGAGTGCGCGCGCCGACGGTCCCTGGGGCGCGACGCTCGGCGTGACCTCGAACTACATCCTGCGCGGCGTTTCGCAGACGTACGGCGGCGCCGCGGTACAGCTCGGAGGCAGCTTTCAGAGTCCCCTTGGCTGGTTCGCGGGCGCGTGGGGATCGAACGTCGACCCGTACCCGTCCGGAATCTCATCGACCGAACTCGACCTCTACGCCGGCTTCGCGCACGCGATCAGCAACGACTTCACCGCGCGCGCCACCTACACGCACTACAGCTACCTGCACGATCCTCGTCCGACGCGCTACGACTACAACGAGCTCGCGCTGACCGCCGCGTACGTCGATCGCGTGGCGCTCACCCTCTCGTACGTACCCGACGGCACGGTCTATTCGCGTCTCGGACTTGCTCGCGACAGGCCGACGTTCGCGCTCGAGGCGAACGGGCGCTGGCCGCTCGGACAGGGGTTCGCCTTGACGGGCGGTGCCGGTTACTACGACCTCAACCATCAGTTCGGCGTCGAGTACTGGGCCGGGAGCGTCGGGCTCGCCTACACGACGCGTCACCTCGAGATCGACGTTGCGCGCTATTTCACCGATCACACGGTCGAGCGCCTGTACGAGGACGGGAGCGCGAACGGGGTCGTCGCCGTCTCGGCGGTCCTTCGGTTCTAGTCGGGGTCCCCCGGAGCGGTTCGCGTGAACCTCTCGCCGAGGCCAGGGTACTAACCCCAGCGAGAGTAAATTTTCTAGCCTGACAACGAACCTATGTCATTGGAAAGCCTGGAGTTTCAGCCGGATGCCGCCGGCGCCGCGCGGGGCGGAAACGACCTCGAACGTGAACTGCTCCAAAGGATCAGTCGCGGAGACCGTGACGCGTTCCGGGACCTGTACCTCAGGTACCACCGGCGCCTCGCGCGCTTCCTCACGCGCCTCACGAACCGCTACGAGGACGCCGAGGAGATCATCAACGACACGCTCTGGATCGTCTGGCAACGCGCCGGCGACTTTCGCGATGCCTCGCGGGTCTCGACCTGGATCATGGGCATTGCCTACCGCCGCGCGCTCAAGATGTTCCGTCGCGCCGCGACGCACCAGCGCGTGATGACGCTCGAGATCGCGGATGCCGACCCCTCGGCGACAGACGAGATCCAGGCGATCGAAGACCGTCAGTTTCTCGAGCGCGCACTCGCGCAGCTGCCGCTCGAGCAGCGCCTGGTACTCGAGTTCAGCTACTACCTGGACCACTCCTGCGAGGAGATCGGGGAAATCATGGAATGCCCGGTCAACACCGTGAAGACCCGCATGTTCAACGCGCGGCGCAAGCTGCGCATCATCCTTGGCGATCGCGCCGGACTCGGCGACGGAGCACCCACGTGAGCATTGACCTCGAAGGCGCCCGCTGCGAGGAAGAAGCGGCCCGCTTGCTGCCGTGGTTCGTCGCCGGCCGGCTCGGCGCCGCCGACGCCGAACGGGTGGCAAAGCATCTGGAGCACTGCGCGATCTGCCGCGCCGACCTCGCCCACGAACGCTCGGTTCGCTCGCTCCTCAAGGCCGATGCGCGCGTCGAGTACGCACCGCAGGCAGGTCTTGCCAAGACACTGGCGCGCATCGACGAGCTCGGTCGGGAGCCGGTGGCTCCGGAGCGAATCGCGGGACGGGTGCGCGCGTGGGCGCCAAGGCGTGGCGTCGCCGTGCGCTGGCTGACGGCAGCGGTCGTCGTGCAGGCCGTCGGCCTTGGTGTGCTCGGCTTCTCGCACCTCAATCGCCTGTCCCCCGATGCCGCCGCCGAGTACGCGACGCTGTCGGCGGGCGTTCCGCCGGTCGCGATCGGTTCGCACATCCGCGCCGTGTTCGCGCCGACCATGACGCTCGAGGAGCTCAAGGCCGTACTTGCCGCGCGCAGCCTCACGATCGTCCGCGGCCCGAGCGATGCCGGTGCCTACACGCTCGGCTCCATCGACGCCCAGTTCGACAGCCGCAAGCTCGCGCCGACGGTCGCGGCGCTGCGGGCCGATTCGAGGGTGCTGTTCGTGGAACCGGCGATCAACGACGAGGCGCCCGCACGGTGAGGCGGACGGGCCTTCTGCTCGCGCTCGCGCTTTCCCTCGCCGCCTGCGCGGGTACCCCGGTGCTGCCGGCCAGTGCGACGCTGCCGAGCGCCGCACGCGAAGCGCCGCGACGCTACATCGTCGTCACGGTGCGCAATCCCATCGTGGCACCCACCACGCACGCGGCATCGACCGCCCACGGCTACGACGGATCGGGCGGGTATTTCGCGGGATCGGTCGCGCGCCGCACCAGCCGCGCGCTCGCGGCCGACTACCGGCTGCAGGAGACCTCCAGCTGGCCGATCGCGCTCCTCGGGGTGCATTGCCTCGTCTACGCGCTGCCCGCCGGCAGCGACCTCGA
>CAYNCY010000128.1:4202-9109 GCA_964395195.1 uncultured Steroidobacteraceae bacterium | reverse complement strand
CGAACTCGCGCCGTTCCCGGCCTCGCTCGCCGCAGTCACGCCGGCGGAGCTCGAGAGCCTCGCGACCCGCTATCTCGATGAGATCGCGCGGCTCTTCCCGGGCGCTGGCACCGTCACCGACAAGCGCCCCGACAACTTCCTCGCGATCGGGCTGATCAAGAGCCTCTTTCCCGCCGCGCGCATCGTCCACACCGTCCGCGATCCCCTCGACACCTGCCTCTCGATCTACTTCCTGCACCTCGATCACGGCATGGGATACGCGCTGGACCTCATGGATATCGGCCATTATTTCCGCGAATATCGTCGGCTGATGCGTCACTGGAAAATGCGCTTCGGCGCGGACATCTACGACCTCGACTACGACCGGCTGGTGGTGGCGCCGGAGGCGACGGTTGGCGCGCTCTGCCAATTCCTTGGCATCGACGCCGCGGCCGCGCCCGGCCACGACCGCGCGCAGGGCCGCGCGGTGAAGACGGCGAGCGTCTGGCAGGTGCGCGAGCCCATCTACAAGCGCTCTTCGGGCCGCGCGGCGAACTACGCGGCGGAACTCGCGCCGCTTCGTCGGTACCTCGCAGGGGCCATCGAGTGAGCCACGGGACGCCTGAGCCATGAACCCCGCGCCGCCCCACGTCGTGCCGATCCTCGCGACGCCCTTCGGGGTCGTGTCGCTGCCAGGCGCGATTGCGTTGAACGCGGAGTTGGCGGCGCTCTTCCAGGAACGCGCGCGAACGGATGCCTCCCCGGCGCCGGGCTCGACTCCGTTCGCGTACGAGAGCGGCGATGACCTGAACGCATGGACGGCAGCGCCCGTGCCCGCCCTCGTCGCGGAGCTTCAGCGCGGCGTGCGCGCCGTCGCCGCGAGCGTCAACCCGATCGATGCGACGGTCTTTGCGGGCTTCGAACTGCAGAGCCGGGGCACGTTCGCGATCGTCCGCCCGGACGGCGCGCTCGGCGCCCGTAGCTTCCCGCTCACCTCGTGGTGCGGCGTCTATTGCGTCGCGGCGCCCGCCGCCTCGACCACGCGCCGGGACAGCGGGCTCCTTCGGCTCTACGAGTCGCGGCTCGGCACGATGTTCTCCGATGCCAGCAACTCGGCGATGCAGCTGCCCTATACCCCGGGACATTTTGGCTGGCGGCCGGTCCCGGGCCAGCTCGCGGTGTTTCCCGCCTGGCTCACCCACGAGGTGGCGATGCTCCGTGCGCCGGGGGAACTCATCCTCGTGACGGTGCGCTGCCGCTTCGTCGCGCCCGGCCAGCAGGGGTGGTCGAGGTGGTGACGCCGACGATCACCGTCACGCCGCACTTCGCGGTGCCGTTCGCCCAGGCCCGGTTGCCCTCTCCCGGGCGCCTCAACCGGGAACTCGAGGAATTATTCCTCGCGCGCGAGAACCAGGAGAACCGAAACCCCACGCCAAGTCACATACCGCAGGAGGAGCTCTACGAGAGCCGCTTCAACCTGTTCCGGTGGCCCGAGCCCTGCATACAGGAATTGCGCCGGTTCGTGCTCGAGGCGGTCGCCCGGACGGTGACCGAGACGACCGGTCTCGGTGCGCAGGACCTGGGTAAGCTCAAATTCCAGAACCACACGTGGTTTCACGTCACGCGGTATGCAGGCTCCTTCATTGCCCATAATCATCCGCTCGCGTCCTGGTCGGCGGTTTACTGCGTCCGGGCCGGGGAAGCGGTGCCGGAGCATCCGGCGAGCGGCGTGCTTAGGTTCATGGACACCCGCCAGGGCGCCGCGGCCTACCTCGACCCGGCCAACGCGACGATGCGGTCGCCCTTTGCGCTGCGGCCGCTCGAAATGCGCCTCGAGGAAGGCCAGGTCGTGGTCTTTCCTTCGTATGTTTTCCATGAGGTTGCGCCGTTTTACGGCCGCGACCGGCGGATCACCGTCGCCAGCAACTGCTGGTTCGAGTAGCGCGGGCGCGTCACGCCCGTTTTGGCTGGATTGCTGCGACGCAGCATTACAGATTCACCCTTGTTGGAGATGTGCAACAACCCGCCCGGCCAAGGATTTTTCGTTAATTTTGGCCCGGTGGAATACCAAGCGTCTTTGCAGATGAGAATTAGGCCGTGTAGTATTTCCGCACTAGGTTGACCGGCGGCTTGCCGGGACCTCCGTTAGCTGAGGACGCGAAAATCCTCAGGTCCAGTAACGGCAACGCGTCCAAAAATGGGGAGTTAACTAATGACGAATTCAAGTCGCGCATTGCGACACGCAGTTCGCTTCACGCTCGCGGCAGTCGCGACCACCGTCGGTGGTCCGCTCGCTCTTGCGCAAACGGCACCTGCCTCGACGCCGACGGCGCCGGCAGCGTCCGTGCAGCAGGAAGTCGTCGTCACCGGTTCGCGCATTCAACAGCAGCCGAACGACGTTTCGATCAGCCCCGTCACCAGCGTGACCTCGCTCGACATTCAACAGAGCGGCTTGCTGCGTACGGAAGACCTGCTGAACAGCCTCCCGCAGGTGGTCGCGGAACAGGGCTCGGGCCTGTCGATCAGCTCGAACGGCACGGCGACGGTCAGCTTGCGCGGCCTCGGTTCGAATCGCACGTTGGTCCTCGTCAACGGTCGTCGCCTGAACCCGGGCGGCGGTATCGGCACCGGCTTCTCGTCGGTTCCGGACATCAACCAGATCCCGGCGGACCTGATCGAACGCGCGGACGTGCTGACCGGCGGTGCATCCGCCGTGTACGGCGCCGACGCGGTCGCGGGTGTCGTCAACTTCGTGCTGAACACGCACTACGAGGGTGTGAAGCTCGACGCCAACTACGGCTTCTACAACCACAAGAATGACAACCAGGGATACCTCGACGCCCTGACCAACTTTGGTGCGCCACTGCCCCCGAGCACCGTCAACACCGGACAGAACCGTGACGTGTCCTTCGTCGCGGGTTCGAACTTCGCCGACGGCAAGGGCAACGCCACCGTCTACGCGACGTACCTGAACAGCGCCCCGGCGGTCGGCTACCAGTTCGACCACGCGGGTTGCACGCTGATCGGTCCGTCGGTCCTGCCGCCTCCGGCCGGCTTCACGCCGAAGTGCGGTGGCTCGGGCACCAGCGGCCACGGCCAGTTCCTCGAACTCGGTCTCGTCGGCGCCTCGGCCACGACCCTCGTCGACAACGCGGTTGATCCGTCGACCGGCGCGTTCCGCTCGTTCAACGGCTCGGACCTCTACAACTACGGCGCGCTCAGCTACTTCCAGCGGCAGGCCGAGCGCTTCACGGCCGGCGCGTTCCTGAACTACGACGTCAACGATCACGTGAACGTCTACTCGGAGTTCATGTTCGCCCGCAACAGCTCGCAGGCGCAGTACGGCCCGTCGGGCGACTTCTTCGGCCTGACCACGATGAGCTGCGCGAACCCGCTGCTCACGGCGGCGGAACAGACCGCGCTCTGCAACCCGACGACGCTGGCGCAGAACCAGGCGCTCTACGGCACGACGGGCGACCAGGTCTCGCTCTACATCGCGCGTCGTAACGTGGAAGGTGGCGGACGCCAGGACAACTACGTCTCGAACTCGTTCCGCGAGGTTCTCGGCGCGAAGGGCAAGATCAACGATGCGTGGTCGTACGACGTGTACGGTCAGGTCGGCATCACGAACTTCGCCGACATCGAGGGCAACTTCCTGGCACGCAGCAGATCGCCAACTCGCTCAACGTCGTGACCGGCCCGGACGGCAATCCGGCCTGCGTCTCGAAGCTGAACGGCACGGACCCGAACTGCGTACCCTGGAACATCTGGGTGCCGGGCGGCGTCACGGCGGCGGCCCTCAACTACCTGACCGTCCCGTCGAGCTACCAGACGAAGGCGTCTGAGTACATCGCCTCGGGTTCGGTCACGGGTGACTTCGGCAAGTACGGCATCAAGTCGCCGGCAGCGGCCAGCGGTCTCGTCGTCAACATCGGTGCCGAGTACCGCCAGGAAATCTACAACTTCGATCCGGACTACATCTTCGGCAACGGCTTCGCGGCGGGTGGCAACGGCGCGGATCACGCGATCCACGGCGAGTTCCACGTCTCGGAAGGCTTCACCGAAATCCACATGCCCCTCATCGACGAGAAGCCGGGCGCGTACAACCTGTCGGTCGAGGCTGGCTACCGCTACTCGACGTACACGTCGGGCTTCAACACCAACACCTACAAGTTTGGTGTCGAGTGGGCGCCGATTCAGGACATCCGGTTCCGCGGCAGCTACAACCGCGCGATCCGCGCGCCCTCCATCGGCGACCTGTACGCCCCGGCCGTCATCGGCGCGGGCGGCACGGCCGACCCGTGCTGGGGTCCGGTGGATCCGACGACGGGCCTCGTCAACGGTCACACGGCGGCGTTCTGCGCCAACACCGGTGTCACCGCGGCGGAGTTCGGCCACATCAACGTCAACCCGGCTGCGCAGATCAATACGCAGGTCGGTGGCAACTCGGCGCTGAAGCCCGAAGTCGCGGACACCTACTCCGTGGGCTTCGTGTTCCAGCCGCAGTTCGTTCCGAACCTGGTGGTGTCGGTCGACTACTTCGACATCAAGATCCAGAAGACGATCGAGTCGCTGAGCTCGAACACGATCATCAGCAACTGCGGCAACACGGGTGACCCGACCCTCTGCGGCCTGATCCATCGCGGCCCGACGGGCTCGCTGTGGTTCCAGAACGCGGACTACGTGCAGGCCACCGAAGTCAACATCGGTAAGGTGTCGACCAAGGGCTTCGACGTCCGCGGTCACTACCGCTACGACATCGGTGCAGCGGGCAAGTTGGCGTTCGACCTCTCCGGAGCGGTCACGAACAACTTCCTGACGCAGCCGCTGCCGACCAGCGGTGCCTACGACTGCGCCGGCTACTGGGGCAGCACCTGCAGCGCGCCGGACCCGAAGTGGCGGCACGTGTTCACGACGAACTGGGGCAC
>CAYNCY010000128.1:0-4102 GCA_964395195.1 uncultured Steroidobacteraceae bacterium | reverse complement strand
TGCCCGAACACGACCTGCAACGACAACACGTGGGCTGGCACGTACGACGCCCTCGGTCGCTACATCTTCGCCCACGTCAGCGCGAAGTTCTAAGACAGACACGCGAGACACGATCGCGACTGACAACGGCGGGCCCTCGGGCCCGCCGTTTTTATTTGTGGGTTCGATTCGAGGCGACGACGAGCGTGCCCGGGGCCCGTGAGACGGGCCTCAGCGCGATGCGGATCATCGGGAGGGCGGCGGCGCCCGGGCGGCCGCCCGAGCTCTACTGCGCGCGTCGCACGCGATAGCTTTGCTTTGACGGCCCGTAGAGCATGAACGAGCCGAGCGCCGCGCGTTTGATCGTGACGGGATCGCCCGCCTTCAGGCGCGTGTCCTGCTCGGACAGCCACCAGACCTGGCCGTTGTCGAGCACGACCGAGATGTGGCTCTGGCGGTCCTCGTTGATCTTCGTGACCTTGGCCTCGATCGCCTGCGGGCCTTCATCGACCACGTGCTGCTGCGCCTTGCTGAGGCCGAACGTCTGCGTGTCGGAGGCGGCCGGCGCCGCGGCACTGTTTGCAGACGGCGCAATTGCACCTCCGGTTGCAGCTGGGGTGGCGGGCGCCGCGGCGGGCGCCGGCGCCGCGGGCGCCACGCGGCCGGCGAGGGCGTCGTAGCAGGCGAGTCGCGGGGTCGCGCCACCGATGGCGGCGCAGCGCGCGAGATCGGCGCTCGAGGCATCGGCAAGACTGAGTCCCGGCGCGAAGCCGGCAAGGCCCACCGCCAGGGCCGTTCCAATCGCGTGCTGCAGCCGGGTCATAGACGTGCCTCCGCAGGGAGCGAGTAGTAGCTGGCGTAGACCTCGGTCGCCGTCTGGATCATGTCGCGCTCGGCCTGCGTCAGGAGCGGATTCCAGATGTCGAAGATCAGGATCGCGCGCGGCGTGTCGGAGAGGTTCCAGGCTTCGTGCTCGATGGTGTCGTCGAACACCCAGGCCTTGCCGGGTACCCATTCGCGGGTCGTCGAACCGACCCGAAAGCCGCAACCCGGCGGCACGATCAGCGGCAGGTGCACGGTCACCCGGGTGTTGGTGACGCCGACGTGCGCCGGGATCTTGGTGTTGGCATCGAGGATCGAAAAGTAGGCCGTCGGTGCCCGCGCCTGGACGCGGCAGCGCGGCGCCGTCTCGAGCACGCGCGCCGTCGTCGGACAGCGGGCGATGTGACCCGGATTCGGCTCGCTCTGGTTCCACAGGAAATAGGCGCTCCAGCGCCGCGAGCGGTTGAGGTCGCGCCACTGGTCGAGCGGCATGCTCGGCGGAAAATCGATGTAGGGCTGCAGGCCGTCGCGGTCGGCGACCAGCACGCGTTGCAGCTCGCCGCGCATCTCATCGCTCGCCGCCTCGAAGGCATCGAGCCACGGGAAGTCCGAGCGCTCGAAAAACTCGATCGCCGGCAGCTCGGGGAAGTACATCCAGGTCGGTTGCGAGTGGTAGACCTGCCGGCGTCCCATCAGGGTGTCGAGGCAGAGGTCGACGCGCCGCTCGCGCTTGCCGCCGTGGCGGGCGCGGACGGCCGCGAGCGGCTCCTCGAGCGTCGCGACGAGCGCGGTGAGGTCGGCCTCGACCATCGCCTTCGCGTGATCGAGCGCGTCCTTGACGGCGGGCGGCGGCTGCGCGCCCGGCGGGAACACGGCCAGCGCGTTCTGGTAGGCGCGCGCGGCATTGCGCGTATCGCCCGACTCCTCGAGGTAGGCGGCCTTCTGCAGGAGCGCCGACAGGTGCCGGGGCTCGAGCTCGAGCGCCTTCTCGATGGCATCCATTTCCTCGGCGCGCCGGCCGAGCGCCTTCAGGCTGCTCGCGAGGTTGGCCCAGAGCGCGGGGTGGCGCGGATCCGCGCTCGTCGCGCGCTGAAAGAGCGCGTGCGCCTGTTCCGGCACACCGCGCGCGAGCATCCGCACGCCGAGTTCGTTGAGGACCGCCGGGTGGTTTGGTGCCGCTTGCGCGGCCCGCGCGAGCAGCTGGTCGGACTCGGGGACGCGGCCGGCGGCGGCCTCTGCCTTGGAAGCCTGCAGGATGCGCAGGATCTGGGCTTCGTCGGTCGGCGGCTGAGTTGACGTATTCAAGGCGGATCCTGGAGAACGCGGGGGCCGGGCGGCCGCAATTGTAGCGCCGAAGGCTGTGGCCCGCCTTGCGCGGGGGCTGCGTTGACGGCGCCGGTCGAGTCCGTTTAGATACGGGCGCCGCGACGCCGGCTGGCGTCCGGCTCCCGATCCTGGAGAGTGAAGCTTGACTGCGAGTGCGACCGCCGACCTCGAGCTGATGCGTGCCTCGGTGCTCCTCGACTCGGACCCGGCGGCGGCGGCCAGGAGCGCGACCGACATCCTCGCGCGCTTCCCGGGTCACGCGGAGGCCAGCCTCCTGCTCGCCGCGGCGTGCCGGCGGCTCGGCGACGGCGGGGCGGCCGTGCCGGCGCTCGAGGCGCTCGCCGCCGCGAACCCGAACTCCGCACTCCTCGCCCTCGAGCTCGGTCGCGCCCTCGCGAGCACCGGACGTTCCCGCGAGGCGCGCGCGACGCTCGAGCGCGCCATCGCCCTCGATGCCGGTCTCGCCGATGCCTGGCGCGAGCTTGCGGCGCAGCACTTCGCGCTCGGCGAGGACGGCCCGGGCGATGTCGCGTATGCCGCGTTCACCCGCCTGACCCCGGACCCGATCGAATTCAATGACGTGCTCGTCGCGCTCGCGGATAACCGGGTCGCGGCCGCGGAGCCGATGCTCCGCCAGCACCTCAAGCGGTCGCCGCGCGACGTGGTTGCACTGCGCCTGCTCGCCGATGCGCTCGTGCGACGCGACGATCCCATCGAGGCGGAGCGGCATCTGCGCGCGGCGCTTGAGATTGCGCCGGGCTACGCCGCGGCGCGCCTCGATCTGGCGAGACTTCTCTATGCCGAGCAGATGCACGCCGAGATGCTGCCGCTCGTCGATCGGCTGCTGCGGCTCGATCCGCAGAACACGACGTACTTGAGCCTCAAGGCCCAGGCGCTCAGGCTCGTGGGCAGGAGCGCGGAGGCGATCGCGCTGATGCAGGGGGCGGTGCGCGATCGGCCGGCGGATTCGCAGGCGTGGCTGCTCTACGGGCACCTGCTGCGCGAGGTGGGCTCGCCCGAGGAGGCGATCGCCGCGTACCGACGCGCGTTGGCCGTCCGGCCCGCGCAGGGCGAGGCCTATTGGAGCCTCGCGAACCTGAAGACGTTCCGCTTCGGGGACGCCGACCTCGAGGCGATGCGCTCGCAGCTCACGCAGCCCTCCTTGCGCGTCAGCGATCGCACGCACCTTGAGTTCGCGCTCGGCAAGGCGCTCGAGGACAAGCGCGACTACGCCGCCTCGTTCCAGCATTACGCGCGCGGCAACGCGCTGCAGCGCGCGAAGACTCCCTACGACGCGAGTGTCGTCGAGGCGGATGTGCGCCGTTCAATCGCGCTCTACACGGCGCCGTTCTTCGCGGCGTGCCAGGGCTTTGGCAGCGATCGCAACGATCCCATTTTCGTGGTCGGCCTGCCGCGCTCGGGCTCGACGCTGATCGAGCAGATCCTCGCGAGCCACTCAGGGGTCGAGGGCACGCGCGAGCTCAACGAGATTCCGGGCATCGTGCGGGATCTCGTGCTCCGCCCGGCGGCGCGTGCGACGCCTGCCTATCCCGGGCCCGTCGCCGGACTCGATGGTGCCGGTGCGCGTGCGCTCGCCGAACGCTACCTCGCGCGAACTGAGATCTTCCGCACCGCAGGCACCCCGCGCTTCGTCGACAAGATGCTCGCGAACTTCGGCCACATCGGCCTCATCCACCTGATGTTCCCGCGCGCGACGATCATCGATGCGCGCCGCCACCCGCTCGGCTGCGGCGTGTCGTGCTACCGGCAGCTGTTCGCGCGCGGCCTCGGCTTCACGTACGACCTCGAGGAGTTCGGGCGCCACTACCGCGCGTACGCGGAGCTCATGGCGCACACCGACCAGGTGCTGCCGGGGCGCGTACACCGCGTCTACTACGAGGCGCTCGTTGCCCATCCCGAGCGCGAGGTGCGAAGGCTCCTCGAGCACTGCGGCCTGCCGTTCGAGGAGATCGGA
>CAYNCY010000127.1:0-9111 GCA_964395195.1 uncultured Steroidobacteraceae bacterium | reverse complement strand
GAAGCCACGCTCGCGGCGATCCGCGAGGTAACGATCGACGTCCTCGCGCTTCAGCTGCACGAGTAATGACCAGGGCGTGTCCCCCTGCAGCAGGAACGGAGCGCCCGACTGGTCGGCAAGGCAACGCATACCGGCGTGGCGAACGAGCGGAAACAACCGGCTCGCCGCTGCGGTCGGCGCCGCAGGCACGGACTCGGGGACCGGCGCCTCGACACGGCGGGTGCAACCGCTTCCCACCCACGCAAGCAGGGAACAGAAGAGCATCAGGGCTGGCCTCGTGACCAACGGACGGCTCACGCCGGTCCCTCCGCGGCTCTCGATCCGGACCGAAGGGATGTACGGGGCAGCATCGGCGCTAAGGGTATCCGAGCCGGAGTCGGCTTTCGTGCCTGGCCTGGGTCGGCACGCCCGGAGGCTGATCATCGGGGCAGTAGGACTCGAATCGCTGCGCCGTGGGATTCTGGTTTTGTGGCGTCCCCAACGGGATTCGAACCCGTGTCGCTACCTTGAAAGGGTAATGTCCTAGGCCTCTAGACGATGGGGACGGAAAACCGAGAAATTGGTGGAGCTAGTCGGGATCGAACCGACGACCTCTTGCATGCCATGCAAGCGCTCTCCCAGCTGAGCTATAGCCCCGACGCAAGGAGGGCGCACTCTACGAATCGCCCTCCCCACTGTCAACCGATGATTTGCAAAGAGTTTCGGCCTGCCCGGACGCCCGTCAGGCGACGCCGGAACGTCGTGCGAGCGCCGCGACGCAGCGATCGGCGGCGTGCCCGTCCCAGAGCGCCGGGCGGCGCCCGGTCGGCCAACGACCCGCCAGCACCTCGCCGATCTGGGTCTGGATGTCGGCGACCTTGACGAGGCGGTTCGAGCCCTCGGTCACGGTCACCGGGCGCTCCGTGTTCTCGCGCAGCGTCAGGCACGGAATCCCGAGGTAGGTGCTCTCCTCCTGCACGCCGCCCGAATCGGTGATCACCGCCCGGGCGCTGCTGACGAGGTTCATGAACTGGATGTAGCCGAGCGGCTCCGTCAGCGTGATCCGGGCATTGCCGGTGAGCGCGGACAGGAGGCCAAATTCCTCGAGGCGTTTGCGCGTGCGCGGGTGCACCGCGAAGACGAGCGGCAGGTCAGCGGCGACGCCAAGGAGCCGGGCGACGAGCGCGCCGAGCGCCTCGCGGCTGTCGACGTTGGAGGGCCGGTGCAGCGTCACGACTGCGTAGCCACCGGCCGGCAGGTTCATGCGCGCGCGCGTGCCGTCCTTCTCGATCGCCGCACGCATCATCTCGTACGAATCGATCATGATGTTGCCGACGAAATCGATGCGGCCGGCGTCGACGCCCTCGGCAAGCAGGTTCTCATCGGCATCGGGCGAGGGCGTCCAGAGGACGTCGCAGATCGCGTCCGTGGCGAGGCGATTGATCTCCTCGGGCATGTGGCGGTCGCGGCTGCGAAGGCCGGCCTCGAGATGCACGACCGGGATCCAGAGCTTGGCGCCGACCATGGCGCACGCGACCGTCGAGTTGACGTCGCCCACCACGACGATCCAGTCCGGCTTCTCGCGCGTCGCCACCTTCTCGTACGCGATCATGACGCCGCCCGTCTGCTCGGCGTGGCTGCCGCTGCCGACCTCGAGGTGGAAATGCGGCGCCGGCATGCTGAGGTCGCGGAAGAACGCGTCCGACATGTTCGGGTCGTAGTGCTGTCCGGTGTGCACGATGCGCGGCTGACACCACGAGGTCTTCGCGAGCGCGTGGTAGAGCGGCGCGATCTTCATGAAGTTGGGCCGCGCCGCGGCGATCAGGTGGACGGTCTTCATGGCGTCGAGCGAGTCCAGGTGTGGGCACCGGTGCCCCCGGCGGCGTCCATTGTAGCCTCGCGCTCCGCCGATGACGCGCGGGCGTCCGAGAGGCCGATCACAATCGGGGCCGCCTCAGCTGGAACGCGTGATCGGTTCGGCAACGGCGCGGTCGAGAAGCTCCGCGAGCTGCCCGGCGCCGGTTCGGCGGGAGACCGCCATCACCGCCGCTGCGTCCGGCACCGGGTAGCGGCCGGCGCGAATGAGCGGCAGCATCCGCCCGAGCATGTCCGCAAGCGCGGCGGAATCCTCCTGTGGCGCGATGCCAGGAATTCCGAAACGCTCGAGCAGGCGCCCCGTGTCGCCGGCGCGCTCGGTCAAGCCGAGGATCGGCTTGCCCGCGTACAGGTACTCGTACGCCTTCGCCGGGATCTGCGCATTGAACGCGGCGCCCTGGAAGAGGAGCAGCGCCGAGGCCGAGCGCATCTCCGCCAGCGCTTCGCGATACGGGACCGACGGCACGAGGCTGACGACTTCGAGGAGCCCGAGCTCGGCGAGAATGGCGCGGTACTCGGGCTCGAACCCGCTGGCTCGCAAGCGCACCCTGATCTCGTCAGGCTTCAGCGCGCCGCGATCGATGAGCGCGCGCAGCGCGCGGAAGAACGGCGCCGGATGGCGGTCTTCTATGTAGAGCCCGCCGCTGTGCAGAAGCTCGAGCGGTCCCGTGACGGCGCCGCTGGCGGGGCGGGTCGCGTCGCTGCCGAACATCTGCGGATCGAAGCCGTTCTCGATCACGGCGATGCGCTCCCCGGGCACGTCGGGAAAGCTCTGCCGGAAAAAGTCCGCGGCGCCCGGCGTCGTGACCGTCACGCGCGAAGCCTCGCGCACCACCGATGCCTGGATCGATGACCACAGCGAGCGCAAGTGGCGCTCGAGCGGATAGGCGGCGTTTGCCATCGGGTCGCGAAAATCGGCCACCCACGGCAGGCGCGTGCGCCGATGCAGGTTCCGGCCGATCAGGTGCGCCGAGCCGATTGGGAAGGTCGAGAAGATGGCATCGAAATGCCGCGAACCCAGGAGCTTCAAGCCAGTGCGCGTACCAAACGGCACCCACGACGACCACCGGTCCGGCCGCGCGATCCACGACGGGTAACGCCCGGCAATCGCGAAATGTCGCGCCGCATCCCAGGCCGGCGCGCGCACGACCTCGACGCCCGGCGGTATGAGCTTGAGGTTCTCATCGAGCGTGCGCTCGTGCGCGCGCGCGTGCACGGTCAGCACCGTCACGTCCCAGCCAAACTCGGGGAGGTATCGGGAAAACGCGAGGGACCGCTGGACTCCGCTGCTACCCTGGATCGGCGGGAAGTGGAAGGCGATCAGGAGGAGGCGCTTGCGCGTCACGTGCGCGCCGACCGACGCCGGATCAGCTTCTTGATGCGCTCCTTGAGGCCGAACCGCTCAATGAGCCCGACCGCCGCCCCGGTCACCCGCGTGTTGAGCCGGAACGCGCCGACGAGCGACCGGTTGCGAAGCGTGCGCGGCAGCACGAGCACGTTCGACTCGGTGCGCTCGATGTTTCCGAATCTTCCCTTGTGTTCGCCGTATCCGGTCGAAAAGTCGAAGTAGCGCGGCCGGTCAGCGCGGCCGAGCAGGTCCTCGAGCACCATGATCTGCAGCACCGAACCGACCGACGCCTTGGCGTACTCGGGGTCGTAGCCGACATCGTCGTAGTAGTAGCAATCGCCCTGCTGGTCACCGAGCATGAAAGCGACCGGCAGGCCTTTGCAGTAGAGGATGTAACTGCGCCACCAGCCGGCACGCGCCGTGGCAGTGAACTTCCGGCGCAGCGCCTCCGGATCGCGCAGCCCCAGGCCCAGCAGGTTCCACTGGTAGGTCTTGCGCGAGACTTGCCTCGCATCGGTGATGAAGCGCTCGACCGCCGCCTCGGTCTCGAAGCACTCGCAACGCACCTCGCCCGCCATGTCCTTGATGAGTCGCCGCTGGCTGTAAAGCACGCTCTGGCGCGAGCGCGAGCCGAGCTGAACGAGGTACTCGGCGAACGTGTCGGGCATCCGTATGAACTGGTGCGCAAACGGCAACCCGAGTTCGAGCTTCACGAAGCCGGCATCGGCAGCGGCCGCGCCCGAGATCAGCTCGTTGAGCGGACTCGTGGACGGCAGCCCCTCGAAGAAGAGCGCTTCGCCCGCGCCGAGGCCAGCGAGGCAGGTCCGCAACAGCTTCTCGGTCGCGGGACCTGCGAGTTCGGGCGCGAGTTCGCGCGCGAGGTAAGGCTCGGCCAGGTGCCAGTGCCGAGTCAGCTTGATGGCGCCGATCGACACCTCACCGACCTGGAACTTGAGCGGGCGGGGATTCAGCGAAAAGACGGCGAGACCGAGCGGCACGCGGTCCTGGCGCAGAACGAAGACGCGAAGCGCTGACCAGTCCGCCGCCGCGCCCCGGCGCCACTCGAGGCTGAACGACCGGGCCGCAAGCCCGACTTCCTCGGCTGCGCGTTTCGAGACCGCGAGCGCCTCCTCGATCCCGGCAGGTTGAGTGAGGTCGAGGCGACTCCAGAGGAGCTCCGAGGCGGTTCCGTCCGGCACCTTAGGGGTTCCTTCGCCAGGCGGCGTTCGCGGACGCCACCCGGCCTCGCGCGCGACCTGCTGCCGGCGACACGCGTGCGAAGGCGTGCGCAGAGGCACGCGCCGTCGGCAGGGTGCGGGGGAGCTTCGGTCCGCCGATGGAGGGTCTGAGCGTCATTCCGGGGGCGAACGTGTCGAGCCAGTTGTCATAGTACGTGTCCGGATCCGGGGCGCCTGTGCGCGTCGTCACGGATGCCCGCCGCCCCGCGGAGGCCTTCCCGGCGCCCGTTATGGGCCGAGAGGTCGGCGGGCCGACCCAGACCCGCCACACTATGGTAAATCGCGCTACGGGCTCGCACGAGGGCTTCGAGCACCCGCCTCCGCCCGCCCGACTCGCCCGTCCCACTCGCCCGCCCCACTCGCCCGGCCCACTCGCGCACCCCCGAGCGCTCCCCACCACCGAGCACGCCGCGAGGTCCTCGGGCACACTCCGCCGAGCCATCGCCGCCACTGAAGTCGCATGCTCCCTCGCCCCGAAATGACCGGCCGATGAGGCGCCGAGAGTTCCTCTTTGCGGCAGCCGCATCGGCCGTTGTACCCCCGTCATTCGGTGCTGCGGCCGTTGACGCCGAAGCCGATTGGCGCGCGCGCATCGCAGACCCCGGCGTCGTCTGGTTTCACGACTTCCGCGACGACACTGAGGTCGACAACTTCCGGTGGACGGGCGGCTATCGCGGCGGCAACGATCCGCGCGCGCTTGGCGACGGGGAAGCCGCGCGCGTCCGGCGCCTCGCCAGCGACGGCATCGCGGGCACCGGGGGCGGCTGCCTCGAGATCGTGCGACCGGCCGGCGCTCACGACGGTTCCTGCTGGTGGCGACCGTTCAGTGCGATCGTCGGCGGCACGACGACCGGCAACGGTCGCGGCGCGGGTCGCGACGACCCGGGCGCCGGTGGCACGATCGCGCCGCAGGCGTACGCGCCAACCGACGGCGGCCGGGAGATCGCCCGCTGGGGCAGCCGCGGCTACTACGGAAATACCGCGTTTCGAGCCGACGCAGCACCCGGCACGTTCGACGGCGAGGAATACTGGCTGCAGGCGCGCGTGAAGGTCGATCCGAACCGGATACGCGGCGGCAACGAGCTGACCACGGTCGGCAAGCTCTTCTACTTCACCCGCACCGATCGGTCGCTCTCGCCTCAGGAGATCGTCACCTACAGCGCGAAGGCGATCGACAAGCGCAACTATTTCGACATGTACCGCTCGGGAGGCGCGCCGCTCGACCAGGATCCACCGGGGCTCGAGAGCGAGGGCAACCAGCCGCGCGCGGGGCTCGATGCCCGTCACCGGTGCAGCTTCGACGGCGCTGCCGGCCGACTGGCGAATTGCTGGTATTGGCCCGCGGGCGAATGGGCGACCGTGATGTGGCACATCCGCCCGGGGACGAACGCGGGTGGCAAGAAGCCGAGTTCGGCGGGCGATCCCGCGGGCAATCACGACACGCTGATCGAAACGTGGGCGGCGGCGCCCGGTGAGCGCTCGTTCCGGCAGATCTGGAAGCAGCCGCGCGCTGACGTACCGTGGGACCTCATCGGCGGTCACAACGCGCTCATCTGTTCGGCCTACCAGAACGGCGCGCAGATGCCGCTCGGTTTCTATCAGCGCTACACGCAGATCATCTTTTCCAAGAACGCGATCGCGTGTCCGCAGGCCTAGAAATACAGCATCTTCGTCGCACATTGACGACTCGGTTTCGTCGTCAAATGGCGACGCCTTTTTTTTCTATTCCGCGGAATTACCGGTATTCTCTTGTGACCCTCGATGGTGCGATGAGACGTCGGTCGGTCTGGACGCGAAAGCGTGTTCCTCCGCACATTTGCGGCACTTCCGAAAGGCACATAATCACGCATCGACCGGCGGTGTGAATTCAGCGGTGGTTTCCGGCTGATGGAGTTGGACTCGTTCCCTTGCATCCAGAGACCGCCACGGCGAGCTTCGCGTGCGAACGCGGGTCGCGGCAGCGATGGTCCTAGGAGAGGCTAATGAAGCGCAGAGAATTTCTGATCAGTACCGCAGGTTTCGCCGGCGCCGCATTGCCGGTAGTCAGCCTTGGGGCAGCGAAACCGTGTCCGGAGCCGACGCTCGGCATCGACACCGGCGCGAGCGCCACGACGGCCTGCTCGTCGACGACCGCGCAGGCGGACTGGCAGGCGCGCATCACGGGACCGGGCGTCGTCTGGTATCACGGGTTCGACACCGCCGCCGAGGTGAATGCCTTCCGATGGACGGCCGGCTACGGCAGCGGCAACGACCCGAACGCCAAGGGCGACGGCGGGACCAACGTCTCCTGGAACAACACCGACGGCCCGTCGGGGACGTGCCTTGAAATCATCCGCTCGGCCGGCAGCAATGACCCGGCCGTCTGGTGGCGACCGTTCTCGCCGCTCCAGGCCCCCGGCAACGGCCGCACGACCAACGATCCCGGCGCCAACCCGCTCGCCTACACGGCGACCGATGGCGGTGGCCAGATCGCCGGCTGGTCGAAGGGCGTCTACGGTCCGTCCGGAGACCAGGGCACGGAGTACTGGCTGCAGTTCCGCGCCAAGATCGACCCGCAGCGCGCACAAGGCATCAACGTCAACATCGACGCAGGCAAGCTGACCTACCAGACGCTCTGCGAGGTCTCGAATACCCAGCAAGAGCTCGTGACGACCTCCTTCGAGGGCTCGGTCGGCGTCGACTTCTTCGCGATGTACTGCCACAGCAACGACTACGCGTTCCTGCCGGGAATGCCGACGAACTGGCAGTGGCCTCTCGGCCAGTGGTCGACCGTGATGTATCACGTGAAGCCCGGAAACGGCGGCTCCAACACGCTGGTCGAGGTGTGGGTTGCCAAGACCGGCGAGACGTCGTTCACGCAGATTTACTCGGACGCGAACTGCGCGGTCAGCTATGACAGCCCGAAGGGCTATCAGGCGTTGATCTGCTCGATCTACCAGAACGGCGAGAACATGACGCAGTTCTACCACCGCTTCGCGCAGATCATCTTCTCGAACCAAGTCATCGCGTGCCCGCAGGTCTGACCGCACACGACGGCAACTGAACGCCCGCCAGGCGCGAAGGGTCGGTACCCTTCGCGCCCGCGAGGCCTCCAACGAGTACCACCCGCCGTCGGCGCGCTCAGCGCGCGATGCGAAATTCGCGTCGCGCCTGCTCGATATAGCGCACCGCGAGCCCGGGCAGACTCCCCTCGACCATAGCGGGCTGGCGCGCATGCGCGCTCGGCGGGGCGCTGCGGAAGGTCGCCGTCTCGAAGCGATCGCTGTTCTCGCTGAGGAACCGGCACAGGCCCCGGAAGCGTTCGGCCACGATCTCGTCACGGCTGAAGTCGCGCCGGTCGAGCATCTCAAAATTGTGCGAGACGATCATAACCGCCTCTTGCTCCGCGTCGGCGGCGCGCCGAAGCACGGTCAGCATCTCGCGGAGCGAACAGGCCGTGAGCTGCATCGGCCGCAGGTGCCCGGGTCGGTCGCGGTAGATCGTGACCGGCACCTCGAGCACCTCGCCGACGGTGAAGGGCTGGATTGGTACGCCGCCGTCGCGCGTCCTGTCCCAGATACCCGACTCCAACCCGAGACAGCACTCGTTGTAACTGCTGTCGATGCGCACGCCGTTCGCCGCGAGCGCCGTGAGGGTGTCGCGGTTGAACGCGAAGCTGCCGGCCCGAAACGCGGTCACGGGATCGGCGCCGGCCGCCACCAGCCGGCGCATCGACCAGGCAAGGAGCGCCTTCTGGTCATCGAGGCCGAAGTGCGCGAGGTGCTGGACCTTCTCCTTCGGCGGCGAAGGAAGGAGTGGCTCGCGCGCTTCGTTGACCCACTCGGCGTGGAGATGCATCTGCACATCCTGCCCGGCGCTGCGGATGAGGCCGACGACCTCGGCGAGCGGGTCGAGCCCGAAGCGCGCCGAGAACACGGGCTCGACGAAGAAGACACCGACGAGTCCGTGGTCCTTGAGCAGGTTGAGCGTGAACGGCAGGCCGTACTGGCCGAAGGGCGTATCCCCGTACACGTACTGGCGGAACGCCGTCGGAAAGCGGGCGTCGATGTCGGTCCACGCGCCCGGCCAGATCTCGACGTCGACTGTGAAGTAGACCTTTACGCGCCGCACGGCGACCCCCGATCACCCGACCGCAACCGGCAGCATGCACGGACGGCGCGCGCGCGTCGCCCATCCAATCGACGATTCACCGATATCACGCCTGCCCCACTCCTCACCCGGTGACGGACATATTGCCGAAGCGCGCCCGGCTTCGCGGCCGGCGACGCTAGATCGTAGCGCAGTCGCGCGCGCGCGCGGCACGCCCGCCGGGATTGCCGCCGCGACAACTTGCGTGGCAACCGGCGCCCGCTACTATGCGTCCACTGCGTCCGCCGACGCATACCGCGACCATGGAGAGCCGCATGGGGTCTTTCGTGCCGAGAAGCGCCGCCGCCCGGGTCGCCATGGCAGCCGGCATGCTGGTCGTGCTCGGCGCGCTCGCCCTCGTTTCGATCCCGCAGTTGCGCTGGCGCGCGCGCGTCGTCGCGCTCTACGCGACCGGCGCTATCACGGACATCGGATTCAGGGAGATGCTCGGCTACATGGCGCCCGGTTCCGACCAGTCACTCGAGCGACTGATCTCGACGCGCAACCCCTTTGCGGTCATTCGGAATTTCAGGAACTCCCCGG
>CAYNCY010000126.1:0-9124 GCA_964395195.1 uncultured Steroidobacteraceae bacterium | reverse complement strand
CCCGGTCGTCGCGACCGGGCGAGCACGCCCCGGCTTCCCGGGCCGCGCGGGCGGGCCGGGCAGGGGCGCAGGCGGGGCGAGCGCCGCGGGCGAGAAGGGCTTGCCATTCAGGGTGAGCGCGCCTTTCTCGAAGAGGATCTTCGCGCGGGTCTTGCTCTTTTCGCGCGTCACGAAGCCCTGTGCGATGAGGTTGGCGAGCACGCTCGGCGCCGGCGCTTTCGCGGTCGGCGGGCCGTGCGGGCGGTCGAGGAAATCCGCGAGCTCGTCGTCGAGGACGATCTCGGCTTCCATCCGGATTTTCTGAGTCAGGGCCTGAGGGTTGAGAGACGGCTCGAAGTCCTTTCCGGTCGCCCCGTTGATCCGGAACGACGCGCTCACCTGCGCAAAGCCGTGCTCGGTCGCAACCTCGAACGAGCGCAGGAGCACGGCCGGATCGTTCACGAGCAGCGCGATTGCGGCCGACTTCAGCGGCTTCATTTTATCGTCGATCCTGTCCGCGGACGGGTTCGCGGCGTCGACCCTGAATTTCCGGGCCGCATCCATCAGCTTCTCGAACGCCTCTGCCTGCCAGTGCTCGACCGCGACGTCGAGCTTGAGGCTCTGTACGAACTGGCCGCCCGCATGCGCCTCGCGGGCGGTCAGGACGCCGCTCCCGTTCACGAAACCGGCGGTGGCGGCGGTTGCCGAGGTGTAGTGAAAGGCGCGCACTCCCGCCGCCGCGACCTTCGGATTCGCTTCCTTGAGATCCGTGAACTCGACGCTGCCGACGGTCCAGTCGAAGTCGCTGCCGTACAGCGAGCGGACGATCCGGCGCGACTTCAGCTGCATCTTCCAGCCGCTCATCTCGATCGTCATCGCCCCCGCCTTCTTCGCGAGGAGATGCGGCATGGTCCACTTGAGATCGAGAGTGTCGAAGTGCGATCCGAAGCCGAGGTCGATCTCGCTCGCATCGGCCGCGAGCCGCCAGCCCTCCGCGAGGTCCGTCTCCGGAATCACGGGGCTGCTGAGGACGGTATGGCCGCCGCCCAGCAAGTCGAGCGTGGTCGTGATCGTGCCGTGCAGCGCCGGCGGGAGCTTCGGCCACTCCGCCGCGCCCGGTGCCGCCTCGGTGTGCGTATCGATCACGGCGAGCGCGATCGTGGAGAAGCCGGGCAGCGGCCCGTGGTGGATGAGGTTGCGGACGACGAACGTGACCGGCTTGCGCGGCGCCGTATCGGCGCCCGGGACCGGCACGGCCGGCACGACCGGCACGACCGGCACGGCCGGCAGACCCTTCACCAGCTCGAAGGTGATCACTTCCTCGGAGGAGAGCCAGCCACGGTGGACGGTCCGGTCGCGGACCGAGAGGTAGGGCAGGAGCTCGAGCGCGTTCTTGAGCCGCTCGTCGGACCCGCGCTCGACGGCCCACCCGCAGACCAGCGGCGCGCCCGCCACGACGATGGCGCCCGCGACGAGCCCGATGGCGACTTTATTCATGGAAGCGTCCCTGATCCTTGGAATTGTAGATCGCTGCTGCCGGGTCGCCCCGCGGGCGGCCCTTCCCCACCGCCAATTGTGCCCGGATCCGCAGACAGGCAGGGAGCCCCGGGGCCGCCCCGGGGCCGGGCGGCGGACGGGTTAGCCAAGTGCGCCGACCCGTCCTATCATTCCCCGGGTCGACGGCTCGCGATCACGGCGCGCGCCACCGGTTCCCCTGGCCAGCGAACGAGCGGAGCGGACCATGCAGCACGCAGTACGTAGCTACCTCAAGGCCCTCGAAGCGGGGGATGCGGACAAGGCCGCGGCGCTCTTCATCCCCACGGGATGGGTCGAGTCGCCCTTCCTCGGCAAGCTCCCGGTCAAGGCGTTCGTCCACAAGGTCGCCGACTCCTCGAGCAACGCCCACCTGACCGTGCACGACGTGCTGGTCAGCGCCGAGGGGCACCTCAGGGCGGTCGCCTACTACGAGTACGACTGGTCGCTGAAAGACGGCTCGCAGGTCGCCTTCGACTGCGCGGACGTCTTCAACTTCGACCCCGATACCGGCCGGATCGCCTCGATCGTGCTCGTGTACGACACGCATCCCGTTCGCGGCGTCGTCGAGAAGAAATACCCCTGAGCGCCCGCCGTAGCGGGGCCTCCCGGCAGGCGCCTGCCGCCGGGGCGTTGCCGCGCGCGGAGAATTAAGTGTTCTTCATACTCGCGGCGTTGGGCCCGCGCCGCCGCAACATTGGCTGGCGACGCCCGACCGGGCGCATTGCCCCGACTGATGAACCCTGGAGGTCATGATTCATGTTTAAGAAGCTCGCCCTGCTCGCCGCTGCCCTCACGCTGACGATGCCTGCTTTCGCCCAAGGCACGGCGGCTGCGCCGGCCGCTGCGGCCCCGGCTGCGTCTGCGGATGCCAAGCCCGCCAAGAAGCATCACGCCAAGAAGCACAGCAAGAAGTCTGCGGACAAGTCGGCCGACGCGCCGAAGTAATCGCGCCGACCGAGATCCTTTCAGGATCGAAGGCCCCGGATGGCTCTGCCGCCCGGGGCCTTTTTCATTGCGCGGCTACCAGATGTGCACGCGCTCGGCGGGCGCGAGGTAGAGCGCCTCGCCCGGCTTCACCCCGAACGCCTCGTACCACGCATCGATGTTCCGGACGACGCCGTTGATCCGGTACATCGACGGGCTGTGCGGGTCGGAGAGCACCTGGTTGCGCAGGCTCTCGTCGCGGTAGAGCGCGCGGTAGATCTGCGCCCAGCCGAGGAAGAAGCGCTGTTCGCCCGTGAGGCCCGCGAGTACGGGCGCGGGCTTGCCCCCGAGCGTCGCGCGGTAGGCATCGAGCGCGACCGAGAGGCCCCCCAGGTCGCCGATGTTCTCGCCGAGGGTGAGGCGGCCGTTGACCTTGATCCCGGGCAGCGGCTCGTAGCGTCCGTACTGCTCGGCGAGGCGATCGACGAGCGCGTGGAAGGCGCTGATGTCGCTGTCGGCCCACCAGGTACGCAACACGCCCTGCGGATCCGACTTCGATCCCTGGTCGTCGAAGCCATGCCCCATCTCGTGGCCGATCACGCCGCCGATCGCGCCGTAGTTGACCGCGGGGTCGGCGCCCGGATCGAAGAACGGTGCCTGCAGGATGGCCGCGGGGAACACGATCTCGTTGAAGACCGGGTTGTAGTAGGCGTTCACCGTTTGTGGCGTCATGAACCACTCGTCGCGGTCGGTCGGGTGGCCGAGGCGGGCGATGTCGCGCTGCCAGTCGGCGACCGCGGCGCGTACGGCGTTGCCGAAGGCGTCCGTGCGGCTGATCGTGAGCGCCGAGTAGTCGCGCCAGTGATCGGGGTAGCCGATCTTCGGCCGGAACGTCACGAGCTTCTGCGCCGCGACCACCTTGGTCGCGGGGCTCATCCATGCGAGCGCCGCGATCCGCCGCGCGTATGCG
Source organism: uncultured Steroidobacteraceae bacterium (assembly GCA_964395195.1). Lineage (GTDB taxonomy): Bacteria > Pseudomonadota > Gammaproteobacteria > Steroidobacterales > Steroidobacteraceae > CAIKZZ01. The sequence continues at coordinate 5,715 of CAYNCY010000126.1, read as the reverse complement.
TGCCGCATGCTGTCGACGAGCGCGAGCATCTGCGCCTTAGCCGCCGGCGGGAAGTTTCGCGCGACGTAAATCTGCCCGACCGCCTCGCCGAGTGCGCCGTTCGTCGCCTCGACCGCGCGCTTCCAGCGCGCGCGCTGCTCGGGCTGGCCGTTCAGCGTGTGGCCGAAGAACGCGAACACCTCGGCGTCGAACGCGGCAGGCAGGCGCGAGGCATTGGCGCGCAGGTAGTGGTAGCGCAGGTAGCCCTTCCACGTGTCGACTGGCGTCGCGCGGAAGAGCTTCGCGAGCGGTCCGATCGCGCTCAACGGCCGGATGACGACGCCGCCGATGCCCTCTAGACCGCTCGCGGCGAAGGCTTCGTCCCACGGGTAATCGCCGGCGAGGGTCTTGAGCTCGGCGCGCGTCTCGGGGTTGTAGATCTTGTCGCGGTCGCGCCGGTCGGCACGTGCCCAGTGCAGTTTCGCGATCTCCGTCTCGAGCGCGACGATACGCATCGCGCTCGCGGCGGCATCGGTCGAGCCTGCGAGCGTCAGGAGGCGCGCAATGTGCTCGCGGTACTGGGCACGGATGGTCGGGAACTCCCCGTCCTCGCGCAGGTAGTAGTCGCGGTCGGGAAGGCCGAGGCCACCGTGGTCGACCTCGACGACGTAGCGGTCGGGGTGCTTGAGGTCGAGCCCGACGCCGAATTCGATCGGCGCGGGGAGCCCCAGGTCCGGGCGGGCCGTGAGCCGCGCGATGTCCTCGGGCGAAGTCGCCGCATCAATCGCCTCGAGCGCACTCGAGGCGGGCTTGAGGCCGAGCGACTCGATCGTCGCCGTGTCGAGGAACGCCGCGTAGTAGTCGCCGATCTTTCGCTCGATGCTGCCGGCCGGCGCGCTGCCCGCGGCCGCGTCATCGAGGATCGCGTGCACGCTGTCCTCGGACTTCTGCCGCAGGATGTCGAAGGAGCTCCAGCGCGTGCGATCCGCCGGAATCTGCGTGTTGAGGAGCCAGTGGCCGCCCGCGTAGCGCGAGAAGTCATCGCCGGGCTTCACGCTCGCATCGCCGCCGGCGAGGTCGAGTCCGAAGGCGCCGATGGCGGGAGCGGGCCTGCCGGGCTTCGCGGGCGCGGCCGCGGCGGTCGCGGCGAGGCAGGCGAGGGCGGTGAGTGCGGCAGCGAGCGACGGATGCTTCATCGGCGGGACTCCTCTCGGGCGCCGGTCGGCCGAGGGCGGAGACCCAAGTGCCGTGCGAGGAGGTGGCGAGGGGAAACGATGCGCCGGCGCCGGCGCGGCATCGTTGAATCAGCGAGGGCGCGCGCCGCGCCGCGGCGCGCGTCCCTCAGGCGCGGATGTGCGTCAGGCCTTCTTCGCCCAGACCATGCACCAGCCGTTACCTTCGACGATCTTGCCCGCGAAGATGTTGCAGCCAGCGCTCGCGTCGGTCGCCTTGCCCACGTACTGCGCGCAGTTCGCGCACTTCTGCTCGGGCTTGTGGCTCGGGCTCGCCTTCGCATCGACCTTGCTGGTGTCGGTCGCGTAGTGCAGCGACTTCGCCTGCGCGTCGTTCGGGTCGAGCTTCGCCGGCGCCGCCTCGACGCGCCCCACCACGGCCACGACCGGGATCGACGCAAGCGCGGCGAGCGCGCCTTTGAGAATGGACCGTCGCGGCAGCATCTGGTCAGTCATCGTGTCACTCCTCGGGGGCGCAATCGCCGTCGTTGTGGGGGACGATGCGCCGCTCAATGCGCGCATCGATCTGGCGCAATTCTAAGGCTGACGACCCATGGCTGTCTCGCGCGCTGCGTGCGCGCAATTGAGAATGATTCGCGATTGGATGCGCGATCGCGCATCGCGCGAGCGTCAGGGCTCGCTCGGCTCCGCAGGCGCGGGTACAGGCGTCGGCGCAGGCGCGGGTACGTCGATGATCGTCGCGTACTCCTCGTCGCTCTTAATGATCCTGTAACCGTGGCCGATGAACCGCGCCGGGATCGGCAGCGCACTGACGATCGACGCCGCGACCGCCGACAGGTACGGAATCGACTGCACGACCATCACAAGCACCCACGCCCGCAGGTCCGGGCTCGCCATGCGCATGCGATCGAGGCTGCCGTCGCTCAAGCCCCGCGTCACGCCCCACGCCGAGAAGAGGAGCGCGACAGCGATCAGCAGTTCCTCGCGGCACGCCTGCAGCGCGCCCCAGATGGTCTGCGTGTGCGCGTCCTTCGGCGTCCTGAAGAACGGCTCGTTCGAGGTGAAGAGTCCCTTCAGCACCGCGAAGCCGATCGTGTGCGCGAGACCAAGTCCCGCGATCGACGCCGCGATCGTCTGGCGGACCCCGGCGCCCACGCGCACGCGGTACAGGTGCATCAGCTTCGCGAGCTTGAACACGAAGAGCGACAGCGGCAGCACCGAGAACATCGCGAGCGGTGCGTCGATGGTCTGCGGCATCCAGATCATCAGGAGCGACCAGAGGATCGCGCACAGGTTGAAGACGACGTTGAGGCCATCCGCGAGCCACGGCAGCCAGCCGGCGAGGAAGTGGTAGCGCTGTCCGGCCGTCAGCTTCTTGGGTCGTCCGAGGAAGAGCTCGCCCGCGTGGCGCCTCAGGATCTGCATCGCGCCGTACGCCCAGCGGAAGCGCTGCTTCTTGAAGTCGATGAACGTGTCCGGCATCACGCCCTTGCCGTAGCTGTGCGGGATGTAGGTGGCCTCATAGCCCTCCTCGAAGACCCGTAGCCCGAGCTCCGCATCCTCGGTGATGCTCCATTCCGCCCAGCCGCCGACACGCTCGAGCAGGCGCCGGCGCACCATCGTCATCGTGCCGTGCTGGATGATGGCGTTGCGCTCGTTGCGCGTGACCATGCCGATGTGGAAGAAGCCGCGGTACTCGGCGTGGCACATCGCCTTGAAGGCGCTTTGCTGGTCGTCGCGGTAGTCCTGCGGCGCCTGCACGATCGCGATCTTCTCGGCGCTGAACGTGGGCGCCAGGTCCTTGAGCCAGTTGGGCTCGACGATGTAGTCGCTGTCGATCACCGCGACGATCTCGACGTCAGGCGCGGTGTTGCGAAGCGCGAAGTTGAGCGCGCCCGCCTTGAAGCCGGCGAGCGGGCTCACGTGGAAGAACCGGAAGCGCGAGCCGAGCTTGGCGCAGTGCGCCTCGACCGGGCGCCACACCGCCTCGTCCTTGGTGTTGTTGTCGATGACCAGCACTTCGAAGTCGCGGTAGTCGAGCCGCGCGAGCGCATCGAGCGTCTCGATGAGCATGTCGGGCGGCTCGTTGTACGCCGGCACGTGGATCGACGCCTTCGGCCGGTAGCCGCCGTCGGTGCCCTCGGCGGCAGGGCCGACCAGCAGGCGGCGGCGCAAGCGCACCCAGTGCGCCTCGGCCCACTCGTGCGCCTCGGCGAGCAGCACCGCGATCACGCCCAGCATGCCGATGAAGAGGAGCACGCCGACCGTGACGCTGGTGACGGTTAGGTACTGCTGCGAGTAGCTGTAGATGATCCAGGTCGTGAACGCGCTCGTCGCGTAGATGATCACGGCGAGGAAGCTGCGACCCCTGTTCTTGAGCGTGCCGCTGTTCATGTAGAACCAGAACAGCATGAATGCCGCGAGCACCACCGAGACCGCGGCCAGCATCTGCCACTGCGGCGTACGCACGATCGGCTTCGTGAACTCGAACTTCGCGTGGCGGTCGGCGTCGTACACGCCCCAGTACGCGCCGACGCCGCCCTCGCTCTCGCGCTTCCACGGCTGGTCGAAGGCTTCCTCGATGTAGTAGGGAACGTGCTCCTTCTCGGCCCAGGCGAGGAAGCGCCTGAGGAAGAGTGCCTCGTTCGCGTCGGAGGCGACCGCGCGCTCGCGCGTGCGCCCGTTCGAGGGCCAGCCGACCTCGCCGATCACGACGGGCTTCTCGGGGAAGCGCGCCTGCAGCTCGTGGAACTTGTCGATCGAGTAGGTCACCGACTCATCGACCGCGATGCCTTCCCAGTACGGCAGGAGGTGCACCGCGAGGTAGTCGACGTGCTCCGCGAGCTCGGGGTGACTGAGCCAGACGTGCCAGGGCTCGGCGGTGCTGATCGGCTGCTCGATCTGCGCCCGCGCGCGATCGAGCAGCAGCAGGAAATCCGCCATCGGCAGGTCGCCGCGCAGCACCGACTCGTTGCCGACGATGATCCGCACGATGTTGCGGTGCGTCTTCGCGAGCTCGATGGCCTTGTTGAGCTCCTCCTCGTCGCGTTCGCGGCGCGAGTCGATCCAGACGCCGAGCGCGACGTTGAGTCCGCGTTCCGCCGCGAGCTCGGGCACGAGCCCGATGGTCCCGGACACCGTGTAGGTGCGGATCGCCTGGGTCTTGCCCTTCAGGATGTCGAGGTCGGCCGCGATCTGCTCGCGGGTCGGGTACTCCTCCTTGATCGCGTTCTGGTCCGCCTGGTAGGGCGAGAGCGCGAAGCCCCAGACCTTGCGCGGCCACTCGGGCTCGGTCTCGGGTTGATTGAACCAGGCCCACGTCCCGATGGTGACCGCCGCGAAGATGGCGGCGATCAGGAGTGCAGAAAGGCGCAGCTTGAGGGAGGTCATCGGCGCCGCAGGATACCGCGCCCGGCCCCCGGGGTCGCGGCCGGGGAGGGCGCGGCCGCGTGTTTTCGGGGGAAAGCGGCCGGTGGGCCGCTTCCAGGCAGCCAGGTCCCGGGGCCCGGGCGCCGCCGCCGGGCGCGAATGGCCCGTCCGCGCCGGGCAGGCTATGATCCCGGCGGCCGGCACCAACCCAAGTTGCCGGTTTCCCGAGGTAATTTTCCGATGCCGCGCCGACGTCGATGGCCCCCGTCACTCCGCTTCGAGCGTCCGGCCGGCCGAGCCGTCCCCGTCCTCGCGCTCCTTGCCCTCGGTGCCTGCCACGGACACGGTGCGGCCCCCGACATCGCAGCCCCCGTCCGGCTCGCGCGGGTCGAGCAGAGCGCCGTGCCCGCGGAGGTGGTCGGCATTGGCAACGTCACCCCGATCACGAGCGTCGCGGTCAAGTCGCGGGTCGACGGCCAGATTGTGCTCGTGCCCGTGCGCGAGGGCAGCGACGTCAAGCGCGGCGACCTGCTCTTCAAGATCGACCCGCGTCCCTTCACGGTGCAGCTCGACATCGCGACCGCGAACCTCGCGCGCGACCAGGCCTTCCTCGAGAAGGCGCAGGACCTGCTCAAGCGCTCGGACGACCTGATCGCGAAGGGCTACATCTCCGCCAACCAGTACTCCGATGCGCAGGGCGATGCGCGTGCCGCCGCCGCCGGAGTCGTCGCCGACCGCGCGGCGGTCGCGAATGCGCGCCTCAACCTCGAGTTCACGGAGCTGAGGTCGCCGATCGACGGACGTGTCGGCCGCGTCACGCTGCAGCAGGGCAACCTCGTCAAGGCGAACGACACGGCGGCGCTCCTGACGGTCAACCAGCTGGATCCGATCTACGTCGACTTCTCGGTGCCGGAGCGCTACCTCAATGACCTGCGCCCCGCCGCGCAGCGCGGCGACGTCCGCGTCGCGCTCAGCGTCGATGGCGCGGGCGGCGCGCCGGTCGAGCGTTCGGGACCGCTCACGTTCGTCGACAACCAGGTCGATGCGCCGACCGGCACGATTCGCCTGCGGGCGACGCTCGCGAACGGCGACCGCGCCGTCTGGCCCGGCCAGTTCGTGCGCGTGCGCATCAGCCTCCCGATCGCAGGACCTGCGCTCTGGGTGCCGGCGAGCG
>CAYNCY010000125.1:0-9169 GCA_964395195.1 uncultured Steroidobacteraceae bacterium | reverse complement strand
TCGACGACCTCTTCCCGGTCGCGGAGTCGCTGCAGATGCTGCGCTTCGCCGACGTCGAGGGCGGCGACCTTCGGCTCACCGCCGATGGCCTCGCCTTCGCGGACGCGGCGAGCGATGAGAGAAAGCGCGTGTTCGCGCGCCACCTCCTCGCGCAGGTGCCCCTTGCCGCGCACATCCGCCGGGTGCTCGATGAGCGCGCGAGCCACGCGGCGCCGAAGAGCCGCTTCCTCGACGAGCTCGAGGATCACATGGCGCCGGAGTCCGCGGAGCAGACGATCCGCGCGATCGTGAGCTGGGCGCGCTACGCCGAGGCCTTCGCCTACGACGACGAGACCGGCATGTTCAGCCTCGAGAACCCGACCTGAGCGGCCGGCCCGCACCCCTCACCACAGCGCGAGCTGGCCGCTCCGGTCGGGTGGAGCGAACTGGCTGAGATCGAGCGGCGCGGCGGCTTCCTGCTGGAAGCCGAGACGCCGCGAAGCGGTCTTGAAGCGCTGATCGAGCACCTCGTAGTAGGCGCCCGTGCCCTTCATGCGGTGCACGAACCGGGGGTCGTTGGCGTGCCCGCCGCGCGCTCCCGTGAGGAGACTCATCACGTGCGCGGCCGCGAGTGGACGGTGCGCCCGCAGCCACTCCTCGAAGAGCGCGAGCACCTCGCGCGGGAGCCTGAGCAGGATCCAGTTCGCGCGCACCGCGCCCGCGGCGCGCGCGGCCTCGAGGATCGACTCCATCTCGTGGTCGGTCACCTTCGGGATCACCGGCGCGACCATCACGCCGCACGGGACGCCGGCGTCGCTCAGCGTTTTGAGCGCGCGCAGGCGCGCGGTCGCTGAGGCCGCGCGCGGCTCGAGCGTGCGCTTGAGGCTGCGATCGAACGTCGTCACGCTGAAGAGCGCGCGCGTCAGGCCGCGCCTCGCGAGCGCCGCGAGCACGTCGACGTCGCGCTCGATCATCGCGCTCTTCGTCAGCACCGAGACCGGGTGCCCGAACTCGAGTGCCTTCTCGAGGATCGAGCGCGTGATGCGGTGCTCGCGCTCGATCGGCTGGTAGGGATCGGTGTTGGACCCGAGGTGGATGACCTCGGGCTTGTAGCCGGGGCGCCGCAGTTCCGCATCGAGGAGCGCCGCGGCGTTCGGCTTCGCGTACAGGATCGTCTCGAAGTCGAGGCCGGGCGAGTGATCGAGGTAGGCGTGCGTCGGGCGCGCGAAGCAGTAGATGCAGCCGTGCTCGCAGCCCCGGTAGGGGTTGATGGACTGGCTGAACGGCACGTCGGGCGACTGGTTCCGGCTGATGATCGTGCGCGTCGGGTCGATGCGCACCTGGGTGTCCGGGTGACGGTCGGGGAGCACCTCCTCGTCCTGATCGCGCGCGACGAACTCAAGGTCGGGCTCCGGCACCGTCGCGTGGTAGCGCGAGGGGCGGTTCGAGAGCGCGCCGCGACCGGTGAGGGGACGGGAGGACATACTGTATAAACATACAGTCTTTTGGACCCGGCAGCCAGCCGGGCAAACCGGCGGAGCGCGGGCCGGGTTCAGGTCGTCCGGAAGCCGTCCATCCGCCGCAGCGCCGGGAACCAGCGCGCCCACAGCGCCGAGACCGCTAGCGTGGCGAGGCCGCCGATCACCACCGCGGGCTTGAGTCCCCACCACGCCGCCGTGACGCCCGACTCGAATTCGCCGAGTTCGTTCGAGGCGCCGATGAACATCGAGTTGACCGCGCCCACCCGGCCGCGCATCGCATCCGGCGTCTCGAGCTGCACGAGCACGTGCCGCACGAACACGCTGACCATGTCGGCAGCGCCCAGGATCACGAGCGCGACCAGCGACACCCAGAAGCTGCTCGAGAGCCCGAACACCACCGTCGCGACGCCGAACACGACGACCCCCGAGAACATCGCCCGGCCCGCGTGCCGCGTGATCGGGTGCACCGTGAGCCAGGCCGCGGTGAGCGCGGCGCCGATGCCGGGCGCCGCCCGGAGCCATCCGATACCCACGACGCCGACGTGCAGCACGTCGGCCGCGAATGCCGGCAGGAGCGCCGTCGCGCCGCCGAAGAGCACCGCGAAGAGATCCATCGAGATCGCGCCCAGGATCACCTCGCGCTTCCACACGAACCTCAGTCCCTCGACGACGCTCTGCCAGCTCGCCGCCTCGGGCGCGACCGCGGCGACCGGCGCCTTGAGGCCGATCAGGAACACGACCGAGAGTCCGAGCAGCACCGCGACGATGCCGTAGAGGATCGGGGGCCCGGTGAGCGCGTAGAGCATGCCGCCGATCGCAGGGCCCGCGACCGTCGCGACCTGCCACATGGACGAGTTGATGGCGACCGCGCTCCCGAAGAGCGCCCGCGGTACGAGGTTCGGCATGATCGCGGTACTCGCCGGTGCCATGAACGCTCGCGCGATGCCGAACACCACCATCACGCCGAGCACGGGCAGCGAGTTCCGAAGGCCGATGGTCGCGAACACCGCGAGCGCCGCGGCGCAGAGCAGCTCGATCGCGAGGCAGACGAGGATGATGGACTTGCGGTCGAAGCGATCGGCGACGTGCCCCGCGATCAGCACGAAGGCGATGAACGGCACGAACTGCGAGAACCCGATGAGCCCGAGGTCGAAGGGGTCGTGGGTCAGCGTGTAGATCTGGACCCCGACCGCGACCGTCTGCATCTGCACCGCAACCGAGGCCGCGAAGCGCGTCAGCAGGTACAGCATGAACGGCCGCTCGCGCACCACGGCGCGGAGGCCGCCGTCGGCCGGGCCGTCGGGGACGGCCGTCAAGGATCGTTCGGTGGGGTCATGGGGGCGGGGAAGTATAGCCGCCACGTCGTCGCCGGCGGCGCTCAAGAGTCGGCAGGCGAAGCCGATACGGAGGTTGTCCGGCTCGCAACTCTTCCCCTTAACGCGAGATTCCGGATCCCTCAGGGGCGGTTCGAGTGACTCGGACCGCCCGATTTTTTGGGGGGAAACTTCAAGGGCGCATCACGACCGCGATGCGCCAGCCCGCCGCCGTCCGCACCGTGCTGTAGGCGACTTCGAACTCATCGAGCACCCGGCCCGCCGCGTCCTCCCGCGTCATGCGGGCGTGCACGAGCGCGAGCGTCGTGCCGAGGGGCTCGACCCGGAGCATCAGGATGCGACCCCCCGCCATCCCCCGCGCGCGAAGTCCGGCGCGGAGTTTCTCGAGCGCCGCCGCGAGCGTGCGCTCGTCCGCGTGCCCGGCCCAGCGACCGGCCTGCCACGAACACGCCGGATACACGAAATGCTCGGCGCAGGCGCCGGGGACCGGCGAGTGGAAGTCCTCGAAATACCGCCGGATCAGCTCCATCGGGCCCTTGAGGTCGGGAGCGTCGTTCCCGCCCGTGGCAGGGGCCTCGCCGTCGTCCGCGCCGTCCTCCGCCTCGACGGCACCCGGGAGGGTGCGGGAACGCGCCGGCACGACCGGGACCCTGGGCCGCGCCGCGCGCATCCCGGCCGGCACCGGCAGGTCCGGCCGGTAGGTCGGGACGGGATCCTCAGGCGCCGGACGCGCCCCGCGACCGAGCGCGCCGAGGAGCACCTCGCTCGCGCGCTCGAGCTCCGCGTGCGCCGCTGCCGGGAGACCGAGTGAATCGAGGGTGGCGCGGGTCGTCTCGAGCGCGCCCTCGACCCTCCCCTGCAACCGCGCGAGCGGCACGTTGGCGGCGCTCGCCGCGGCCCGGAGCCACCGGACCAGGGCCGCGGCGACGTTGCCCGGGTCCTCCCCCGGCGTCGGACGCGGCGGCGGGTCGACGGGCCCGAGTTCCTCGATGACGGCGCTCTTGAGTTCCTCGACCAGGATCCGAAGCGCGGGCGCGTCCAACGCGCGAGCGCGCGCATCACCCGCCGCCCCGGTTCCGGCACCGGCCCCGAGCCCCGCGAGGATGAGGTCGCGCGCGAGGTTCACGCGCTCGGCACTCTCCTGGGATCCGGCGGGCAGCTCAGCGAGGTTCTCGAGCACGCGCGCATAGCCGCGCTCGATCGCCTCGGCGAGGCCCGCCGGTGGCGCGCCGTTCGCGATCGCTGCGCTCAACCACTGAAGGAGCGCCGTCGCCGTCTCGCGGGGATCGGAGGTCGCCGTCGGCACGAGACGGGGCAGCGCCTCGAGCGAGCCGCGGGCGGCGGTGACGATCTCCTCGACCAGGAGCCGCAGGGCCGTGCCCGGGTCTGCGCCCGAGGCGCGCGCGCCCGGCGCGCGCGGCCCGCCCGCGGGCGCCGGGTCCGGACGCGCGGGCGCCTCGCCGCCCGGCGGTTTGGTCGTGAGGCTCATCGCGAGGAGTGTGCGCCGCGGGCGGCGCGGCGTCAGCCCGGTGGGTCTGGCAGCGCCCCGAGCCAGGGCTCGATCAGCGCCGCGAGGGCTGCCGGCTCCTCGTGGTGCAGCATGTGCCCGGCCTCGGGCAGGGTCGCGAGCGTCAGGTTCGCGAAGATCGAACGAAAATAATCGTCCGTCCCGTCGGGGCCCAGGCTCGCCCGAAACTCCGAGCGCCCGCCAAACACCATGAACACCGGCGCCTTGCACGCGCGCCAGCAGGCCTCGGCCTCGTCGCGGCGGTAGAGCACCGGGTTCACGAGCTTGTGCGCGGGATCCGCGGTGACCTCGACGCCACCCGCGGCCGCGGGGCGGGTCCAGCTTGCGGCGACGAAGGCGGCGCGCTCGGGCGTCAGGCGCGGGTTCTTGCGCACGAGCATCGCCGCGAAATCCTCAGCCGACGCGTGGCGCCCGAAGGTCGGCGGGTCCTTCAGCTGCTCGAGCCACTTGCGGTAGCGACCGGGGGCCCGGTCGGCGGTTGAGCGCGTGAGCCCGAAGCCCTCGAGATTGACGACGGCGCGGACGCGCTCGGGGCGGATGCCGCCGTACAGCCCGGCGATGTTGCCGCCCATGCTGTGGCCGAGGAGCGTGACGGCACGCCCGGGCAGCGTCGCATCGAGGAGCGCATCGAGATCGGCGAGGTAGTCCGGGAACCAGTACGCGGCGTTCTGCCACGCGCTCGCGCCGAAGCCGCGCCAGTCGAACGCGAGGATCGCGTGCTCCGTCGCAAAGGCATCGATCAGGAACTGGAAGGTCGAGCCCGTGTCGGCCCAGCCGTGCAGAAAGACCCAGGGCTCGGCGTCCTCGGGACCCCAGCGCAGCACGTGGTGACGGAGCCCGCGCAGTTCCAGGAACGAATGGCGCGCCGGGCGCCGTGGCACGTAGCTCACGGCGTCGGGCGCGCTGGAACGCGGAGCGACACCGGACACCGGGCCGGCAGGCCCGATGTCCGGATCGCGAACCCGCTCGCGGTCAGTGCGAGCCGCTCGGATCCTTGAAGGGATCCGACGAGCCCGGCAGTGACGCCGACGGCGCCGCGGGGGCCGCCGGCTTTGGCGCCGGCGGCGGGGGCGGCGGCGCCACGAACGGCTTCGGGGCCGGCGGCGGCGGCGGCGCCATCACCGGCCGCGGCGGCGGTGCGGGCGGCGGCACGATCGGACGCGGAGCCGGGGGCGGCGTGAATACGGGCTTGGGTGCCGGCGGCGGCGCAGCGACCGGCTTCGGCGCCGGTGCGGCGGCGGGCTGCGCGGCGGCGGCCTTCGGCGCAGCCTTGCGCTTCGCCGCCTTCTTCTTCGGCGCGGCTTTGCGCGGGGCCGCCTTTTTCTTGGCGACCTTCTTTTTCGCGACCTTCTTGGCGACCTTGCGCTTGCCGGCCTTCTTGGCGGCAGCCGCTTTCTTCGCCTTCTTCGGCTTCGCTTTTCCCTTCGCCTTCGCCTTCGACTTCTTCCGCTTCGCCATGGCAGCTCCTAAAGAAAGGCAGTCGAGTAACCCTGTCCCCTGCAGCAATGCTGCGCCGGGGATGTCCTACGTTCTCGCGAATTGAGCGTCCGACGCAAGTGCCGCGCGGCGGATTTCCTAGGCCGAGCCGCCGAGGAAGATCCGGTACGCGGGATTAGTCGTTTCCTCGACATAGGCATAGCCGAGTTCGGTGAGGTGACGCACGAACTCCGCCTCGCTCGCCGGCGGCACCTGGATCCCCGCCAGTACCCGCCCGTAATCCGAGCCGTGGTTGCGGTAGTGGAAGAGGCTGATGTTCCAGTCCGTCCCGACGGCCTTCAGGAAGCGCAGGAGTGCCCCTGGCCGCTCCGGAAACTCGAATCGAAACAAGCGCTCATGCGCGAGTCCCGGCGCCTGCCCGCCCACCATGTAACGCACGTGGAGCTTCGCCATCTCGTTGCTGCTCATGTCGGTGACCGGGAAGCCGGCCGCCGCGATGGCTCCCTCGAGCGCGCGCTCCTCGTCCCGGCCGCCGGTGAGGCCAAACCCCACGAAGATCTCGGCACGGTCCGCCCGGGCATAGCGGTAGTTGAACTCGGTGACGTTCCGGGCGGCGAAGGCCTCGCAGAACCGCAGGAAGCTGCCCGGCTGTTCGGGGATCTCGACCGCGAAGAGCGCCTCGCGGTGCTGGCCGAGGTCGGCGCGCTCCGCGACGTGGCGGAGCCGGTCGAAGTTCATGTTGGCGCCGCTGATGACGGTGACGTACGTGCCGCCGCTCGCCCCCGGGCGCCGGATCCATTGCTTGAGGCCGGCCACCGCGAGCGCGCCCGCGGGCTCGGCGATCGAGCGCGTGTCCTCGAAGATGTCCTGGATCGCGGCGCAGATCTCGTCGGTGTCGACGAGCACGATCTCATCGACGTGCTCGCGCGCGAGCCGGAAGGACTCGGCGCCGACGCGCCGGACCGCGACACCGTCCGCAAAGAGCCCGACGCGCTCGAGCGTCACGGGCTCACCCGCGGCGATCGCCGCGTGCATGCTGGCGGCATCCTCGGGCTCGACGCCGATCACCCGGATTCCGGGCCGCATCGCCTTCAGCCAGCACGCGACGCCGGCGATGAGGCCGCCGCCGCCGACCGGCACGAACACCGCATCGAGCGGCCCCTTGTGCTGCTTCAGGATCTCGACCGCGACGGTGCCCTGGCCGGCGATCACGTCCGGATCGTCAAACGGATGGATGAACGCGAGCCCGCGCTCGGCACTCAACGCCCGGGCGCGCTCGTACGCCGCATCGAAGTCGTCCCCGGCGAGCTCGATCTCGGCGCCGAGGTCGCGCACGGCCTCGACCTTGATCTTCGGCGTCGTGCGCGGCATCACGACGATCGCGGGAATGCCGCGCTTCTTCGCCGCGAGCGCGACGCCCTGCGCGTGGTTGCCCGCCGATGCGCAGATCACGCCGCGCCCGGCCTCGGCGGGACTCAGGGCGGCGATGCGATTGAAGGCGCCCCGAAGCTTGAACGAGAAGACCGGCTGCAGGTCTTCGCGCTTCAGCAGCACCTTGCAGCCGAGGCGCCTCGACAGGCGCGGCGCGCGCTCGAGCGGTGACTCGATCGCGACGTCGTAGACGCGCGCGGCGCGGATGCGGTCGAGGTAGTCGGTGCCCACGCCCGCGATCTTGCGGGCAAGTTGTGCATCGCCGCAACCACGGCGGCGAGCCGGCGGTCAGCGGTCGAGGAAGGTCCGGATCCGGGTGGCGAGCGCCTCGGCGGAGGTCTCGAGGGCGCCTGCGCCCTCGGCCGGGAGATCCTGCCACTCGCTGTGCTTGAGGAGCCGCTGCGCGCGCAGCGTCGACTCCCACAGGGCGTCCTTCGGCCGCAGCACCAGCGTCGGCTGCGTGACGAGCGGCAGGCGCTCGTGCGCCGGCCACTGGTGCACGGCACCCGCGCCCCACCAGCCGTTGGGACCGGCCCGCATGCTGTCGGCGAACGCCGCCGAGACCTGGCCAATGGAAGCGCCCGTGCCCTCGGTCGCGATGGCCCGTTGCCACTCGGGCAGCACGTGGGCGCCCGCGGCCTCGGCCGCGCGGGGCTCCGGATGCCGGGCGAACGCCTCGCGCTCGGCGGTCGTGTGCACCGGGACGCCGATGCAGACGAGACGCCGGACCGCGGTCGGCCGCTGGATCGCGAGCTCCGCCGCGATCGCAGCCCCCGCGTGGTGGCCGAGCACGTCGAGACGGCGCAGGCGCAGGTTGTCGAGGAAGTCGCCGATGGCCTGGGCGTAGTCGGCGATCAGCGGGCGCGTGGGCGATGGATCGGACTCACCGTACCCGGGCGTGTCCGCCGCGTAGACCGACCGGTCGCGGCCCATCGCGGTCATCAGCGGCACGAGCGTGCGACTGGTCCGCGGCGCCGCGTGCAGGAGGAGGAGCGGCGCGTTCTCGTCGAATCCGCCGGTCGAGGGAAAGGCGGTGCGCACGTGCAGCTGGCCGTAGCGGCACTCGAAATAGGCACGCCTTAAGTTAACGACCGAACGCGGCGCCGCGGCTCTCTTCATGGGGCTAAGGGTACGGCCTCGGGCGGGCAACGCAAAGTCTGGCGCAGTCGCAGCGCTGCGACGAAGCGCCTCGGCTGCGCGGTGAGTGGCCGCAACCCACCGGGGTCGCTCCGCATCTTACTCAGGGAACGCGCGCGCTCGGGCGCGCACCGAACACGGAGCACTCGCCATGAAACTGACTTCCCTCGCCCTGATCGCCGCAACCGCCGCGGGCCTCGCCGTCGCCGCCAGCGCCTCGGCCACCGGCATCGATGCGCCCGCCAGCCAGCGCGTCTCGTACGCCGATCTCGATCTTCGGACAAACGCCGGCGTCGATCGCCTGTACGCGCGCCTCCGGCTCGCGGCAGCGGATGTCTGCGGCCGCGCGGATTTTCGCGACTTGAAGGCCAAGCGCGCCGAGAACGCCTGCGTTGCGGGAGCCGTGAACACGGCGGTGCAGGCCGTCCAGAAATCGGGCGACCTGCCGGCCGCCGCGCTGGCCCGTCTCTGACCGAACCCCTGAGTCCTGGTGGACTCTCCCTGGCGCGCGGCGGGACCCGCGCGCCTTTTTTTTACCCGAGGCGCGCCTCAGGCCGCCGGCTCGAACCGGAGCACGACGCCATTGATGCAGTAGCGCTGTCCGCTCGGCTTCGGGCCGTCCGGGAAGACGTGGCCGAGGTGGCCCGAGCACTTCGCGCAGTGCACTTCGGTGCGCGTCATGCCGTGGCTCGAATCGACGGTCGTGCCGAGCGCGCCCGGCAGCGGCGAGAAGAAGCTCGGCCAGCCGGTGCCGCTGTTGAACTTGGTGCCCGACTCGAAGAGCGCCGCGCCGCAGCCGACGCAGTGGTAGCGGCCCAGCCGGTACTCCTTGTCGAGCGGGC
>CAYNCY010000124.1:0-9169 GCA_964395195.1 uncultured Steroidobacteraceae bacterium | reverse complement strand
GCCGGCGGGACGCCGGCTCGACTTCCTGATGCAGGAGTTCAACCGCGAGGCGAACACCCTCTCGTCCAAATCCCAGGACAGCGACACCACTCGCGCCGCGGTCGACATGAAGGTCCTGATCGAGCAGATGCGCGAGCAGGTGCAGAACGTCGAGTGAGCCGATGGCCAACCTGACGCCTTCCCGCCGGGGACGCCTGTTCGTGATTGCCGCCGCCTCGGGCACCGGCAAGACCAGTCTCGTCAAAGAGCTCACGGCGCGCCATCCGCAGCTCGCGTTCTCGGTCTCGCACACGACCCGACCGCGTCGCGAGAACGAGGTCGACGGACGCGACTATCACTTCATCGACCGGCCGACGTTCGAGCGGATGATCGCGGCGGGCGGCTTTCTCGAACACGCGAGTGTCTTCGACAACCTCTACGGCACGGCGCAGAGCGAAGTCGAGCGCGCGCTCGCCGCGGGACGCGACCTCGTGCTCGAGATCGACTGGCAGGGTGCCGGACAGCTGCGCGCGAAACTTCCCGAGGCGGCGGACGTGTTCATCCTGCCGCCGTCGCGCGCCGCGCTCGAGGAGCGGCTGCGTGGGCGCGGCACCGACAGTCCCGAGGTGATCGCACGACGACTCCGCGATTCGGTGACCGAGCTCTCGCACTGGCACGACTTCCGGTACGTGATCATCAATGACCGCTTCGAGCAGGCGTTGAGCGATCTCGAGCGCGTGATCGACGGGGAGCCCGCCGACCTCGGTCGCGACCGCCCCGGGCTTCGGGAGTTTGCCGACGGACTCCTGGCCTAGCGCCTCGGCGCGGGGCGCCGGGCGGCGTATAAAGTCAACAAACTCAATTAGTTAGATCCGACAGAGTGGGCTCGAGCCGCCCGCCGGGCTGACGGTGCGGCGCTGCTGGCGCTGCTGCGCTGCGGTGGCTGCCGGGGGGTGGTTCGGTTATGCTGCTCGACCGACTTTCTGTTATTGGAATGCCCCGCCATGGCCCGAATCACGATCGAAGACTGTCTGCACCAGGAAGGCGTCGAGAACCAGTTCGAGCTCGTGCTGATCGCGGCCAAGCGCGCCCGGCGCCTCGCGAACGGCGCTGACGCGCTCGTCGACTGGCAGAACGACAAGCCGACGGTCGTGGCGCTGCGCGAGATCGCGGAGGGCAAGGTCAACAGCGCACTCCTGCTCGAGGTGGATCCGGAGCCGCTGGCGCCGGTGATGCAGCCCGAGAACCCGCTCGACCTGCCGGCCGACTTCCGCGCGCCACAGTTCGGACTCGGCGACTGACCGGAGTTCCCTGACTTCCGCTCGGCAGGGCCAGAATGGATTACGCGTCCTCCCTGCTGAGCTTCCTGCCGGGTGGCCGTCGCTCCCCCGGCATTTCCCAGCTGATCGCCAAGCTCGAAGGCTATCTCCCGCCCGAGCAGGTTGAGCGCGTCCAGGAAGCGTACGAGCTCGCCAACGAGTCGCACCGCGGCCAGAAGCGCATGACGGGCGAGGCGTACATCACCCACCCGGTCGCGGTCGCGGGCATCCTCGCGGACCTGCACCTCGACGGCCAGACGATCTGCGCGGCGCTGCTGCACGACGTCATCGAGGACACGCCGACGGCGAAGGACGAGATCCTCGCGCGCTTCGGCCGCGAGGTCGCCGAACTCGTCGACGGCGTCTCCAAGCTCGACAAGGTCCAGTTCAAGAGCCGCAAGGAGGCGCAGGCGGAGTCCTTCCGCAAGATGATCCTCGCCATGGTGCGCGACATCCGCGTGATCATGGTCAAGCTCGCCGACCGCACGCACAACATGCGGACGTTGGGCGCGATGCCGACGCCGAAGCGCCGCCGCATCGCGCTCGAGACGCTCGACATCTACGCGCCGATCGCCAATCGCCTCGGCATCCACTCGATCAAGCTCGAGCTCGAGGAGCTCGGCTTTCGTGCGCTCTACCCGCAGCGCTACAAGGTGCTCGAGCGCGAGCTCAAGAAGAGCCGCGGCAACCAGAAGGAATTCCTGCCGAAGATCACCTCCAGCATCCTCGGCGCTCTCAAGAAGGCGGGGCTCGCGGGCCAGGTCGACTCGCGCGAGAAGCATCTGTTCAGCATCTACCAGAAGATGCGCAGGAAAGGCGTCGCGCTCTCGGACGTGATCGACGTCTACGGCATCCGCGTCGTGGTCGACTCGGTCGATGGCTGCTACCGCGCGCTCGGCCTCGTGCACGGGCTCTACAAGCCCATGCCCGGCCGCTTCAAGGACTACATCGCGATCCCGCGCCTGAACGGCTACCAGTCGCTGCACACGACGCTGTTCGGTCCGAACGGCGTGCCGCTCGAGATCCAGATCCGCACCGAGGACATGCACCGCCTCGCCGAGAACGGCATCGCCGCGCACTGGCAGTACAAGATCGGCGAGGACGCGGGCACGAGCCAGCACGAGCGCGCGCGCGAGTGGCTCGCGAGCCTGATGCAGATGCAGGAGGGCGGCAATCCCGAGGAGTTCCTCGAGAGCGTCAAGGTCGACCTCTTCCCCGACAAGGTCTACGTGTTCACGCCGAAGGGCGACATCCTGAGGCTGCCGCGCGGCGCGACCTGCGTCGACTTCGCCTACGCCGTGCACACGGACGTCGGCCGGCGCTGCGTCGCGGCCAAGATCGACCGGCGGCTGGTGCCGCTTCGGACCGCGCTTCGCAACGGCCAGACCGTCGAGGTGATCACCGCGAAGGGCGCGACCCCGAACCCGGCATGGGCGAACTTCGTCGTGACCGCCAAGGCGCGCGCCTCGATACGCGGGTACTTGAAGACGATGAAGAGGAGCGAAGCGGTCGACCTCGGCCGCCGCCTCGTCAACCAGGCGCTCGGTGAGTTCAAGCTCAACCTCAAGAACCTCGATGCCGCCGTCATCGCCGAGGCCGCGCGCGCGCTCGGCGCGAAGGACGTCGATGACCTCTTCGAGAAGGTCGGCCTCGGCGAGCGCCTCGCGCCGCTCGTCGCGCGCCACCTGCTGCCCGCCGACCAGCATCCGGCGGTACCGGGCACCGACGGCGACGCCGCGGCGCCGCTCACGATCGCGGGCACCGAGGGACTCGTCGTCACCTACGCGCGCTGCTGCTTCCCGATCCCCTACGACCCGATCATCGCGTTCCTGTCGACCGGTCGCGGTGTCGTGATCCACCGCGCGCGCTGCGGCAACCTCGCCGGCTGGCACAAGCAGCCCGAGAAATGGCTGCCGGTGTCCTGGCAGAGCGACAGCGGCCGCAGCTTCGCCTCCGAGATCAAGGTCGAGGTCCAGAACCGCCCCGGCGTGCTCGCGGCCATCGCCTCGGCGATTGCGACCACCGCGACGAACATCGGGCACCTCTCGGTCATCGAGCGGGACTCGGAGTCCTCCTCGATCAGCTTCGAGCTGCAGGTCCGGGACCGCGCGCAGCTCGCCCGGGTGATCCGCGCAATCCGCTCGATGCCCGAAGTCCTGTCGGTGGCGCGCACGCTCGCCTGAACCCCGGGCGCCCACGCCGTGCGAGAATGCCCCGACTCTCCAAGGGAAGGCTCGCATGGCACGCACGATCATCTCCACCGCCGCCGCCCCCGCCGCGATCGGCACCTACTCGCAGGCCGTCAAGGTCGGCAACACCGTCTACATCTCGGGACAGATCCCGCTCGATCCCACCACCAAGGAAATGGTCGCCGGTGACTTCGAGGCGCACGTGCGCCGGGTGTTCGAGAACCTGAAGGCGATCGCGACGGCTGCCGGTGGCACGCTGAACGCGGCCGTCCGGGTCACGATCTACCTCACCGACATGGCCAACTTCGCGACCGTGAACAAGGTCATGGCGGAGTACTTCAGCGAGCCCTACCCGGCGCGCGCGGCGGTCGGCGTCGCCTCGCTCCCGCGCGGCGCCACGGTCGAGGCGGATTGCATCCTCGAGCTCTGAACGCCTCGCCACCGCGCATGGGAGCGGCGACGGAGCCGGGCGCGGCGGAGCTCCTGCCGGTCACGACGCTGAAGGGCGTCGGCGCGGCGCTCGCCGAGAAGCTCGGGCGGCTCGGCATCGAAACGGTTGCCGACCTCCTCTTCCTGCTGCCGACGCGGTACGAGGACCGCACGCAGATCGTACCGATGGGGACGCTGCGTCCCGGCGAGCGGGCAGTTGTCGAGGGCGAGATCCAGCTGGCCGAGATCGCGTTCCGAAAGCGCCGGCAGCTGCTCGTGCGCATCACGGATGGCTCGGGCTTCCTGACGCTGCGCTTCTTCTACTTCACCGCCGCCCAGCAGGCGCAGCTCACGCGCGGCGTGCGCCTCAGGTGCTACGGGGAGGCGCGGCGCGGCACGCTCGGTCTCGAGATCGTGCATCCCGAGTACCGGCGCGCCGACGGCGCGGATGCGCAGCGCACCGAGGACTCGCTGACCCCCGTCTATCCCGCGACCGAGGGCGTGCAGCAGGGCCGGCTTCGCATCCTGACCGCGCTCGCGCTCGCCGAGGTCGAACGCTCGAGCGTGCGCGACTGGCTGCCGCCCGCGCTCCTCGAGGATCTCGGGCTGCCGACGCTCGGCGAAGCCCTGGGCTACGTGCACCGCCCGCCGCCGGGTGCCGACCTCCTGCCGCTCGCGATCGGGCGACACCCCGCGCAGCGCCGCCTTGCCTTCGAGGAGCTGCTCGCGCATCAGCTGAGCCTCAGGCAGTTGCGCGAGGACATCCGCGCGGACGCGGCCTGGCCGCTCGCACCGTCGGGCGAGCTCGCGGCACGCTTCCAGGCGGCACTCCCCTTCGCGCTGACGGGAGCGCAGGCGCGCGTGCTCGGTGAGGTACGGGCCGACATCGCGGCACCCTCGCCGATGCTTCGGCTGGTGCAGGGCGACGTCGGCTCCGGCAAAACCGTGGTCGCGGCGCTCGCGGCCCTCGCCGCCGTCGAGGCGGGGTTCCAGGTCGCGCTGATGGCGCCGACCGAGCTCCTCGCGGAGCAGCACTGGCAGAACTTCGACAAGTGGCTGCGCCCGCTCGGCCTCCCGGTGGCGCTCCTCTCGGGCAGGCTCACGGGACGCGCGCGCCAGACGACGCTGAACGCGATCCGCGCGGGTGTCGATGTGCCGGTCGTGATCGGTACGCACGCGCTCTTCCAGGAGGGCGTCCGCTTCCACCGCCTCGCGCTCGCGATCATCGACGAGCAGCACCGCTTCGGCGTGCACCAGCGCATGGCGCTCCGGGAGAAGGGGCTCGGCGACGGCCGCGTCCCGCACCAGCTCATCATGACCGCGACACCCATCCCCCGGACACTGGCGATGACGGCCTACGCCGACCTCGACGTCTCGGTGATCGACGAGCTGCCCCCGGGCCGCACGCCCATCAAGACGGTCGTGATCCCGGAGTCGCGGCGCGAGGAGGTTGTCGCGCGGATTGCCGCCGCCTGCCGTGCCGGCCGGCAGGCCTACTGGGTCTGTCCGCTGATCGAGGAATCCGACGAACTCGAATACCAGGCCGCCGAGGCGACCCACGCGGCGCTCGTGAGTGCGCTGCCGGAGCTCAGGATCGGGCTCGCGCACGGCCGGCTGACCCCCGCGAAGAAGGAAGCCGTGATGGCGGCCTTCAAGCGCGGCGAACTCGACGTCCTGGTCGCGACCACCGTCATCGAGGTCGGCGTCGACGTCCCGAATGCGAGCCTGATGGTGGTCGAGAACGCCGAACGGATGGGGCTCGCGCAGCTGCACCAGCTCCGGGGCCGGGTCGGTCGCGGGGTCCAGGAGAGCTCGTGCCTGCTGCTGTATCGGGCGCCGCTCTCCCAGCTCGCCCGTCAGCGCCTCGACGTGATGCGCTCGACCAACGATGGCTTCGAGGTCTCGCGTCGCGACCTCGAGCTGCGCGGTCCGGGCGAGCTCCTCGGAACCCGCCAGACCGGACTCCTGCAGATGAAGGTGGCCGACCTCACGCGGGATTCGGACCTCCTGCCCCGCGTGCAACGCGCGGCGGAGGTGATGCTGGAGCGGCATCCCGATAACATAGGGCCGCTGCTGCGCCGCTGGGTCGGCGCACGCGAGCGCTATGGCAAGGTGTGACTCTGACGCGAGGTCCGTCCCGTGAAGAATCCCTACGCACCGACCAACGCACCGCTCCTGCCCTTCGACATGTGGGCACCGGGAGTCGAGGTGCTGAGGCGCGTGTCGCCGGTGCTGCGGGAGTGGCTCACCGACCAGGGCTCGCTCGGCGAGCGGATCGCCGCCGCCACGGGCGCGCCCGACGGCGTGCGCCTCATCGAGCAGCGCCTCGGATTCCTCTCGCGTGAGCAGCAGGCGCTCCTCGCCGCGCCCACCTCGAGCTGCCTCGTGCGCGAGGAGATGCTCTCCGGCCTCGGCCGGCCGTGGGTGTTCGCGCAGTCGCTGATCCCCGATGACACGCTCGAGCAGCACCCCTGGCTCGCGGAGCTTGGCGATGCCTCGCTCGCCGCGACGCTCGCCGGCGTCGCCGGCGTCGGCAAGAGCGCCTTTGAATACGCACCGCTCCCCGCGGTGCATCCGCTCGCCGCGCGCGCGCTCGCCGGCCTCACCGCGACACCGGCGACGCTGTGGGCGCGCCGCTCGTGGGTGGCGCTGCGCGGCCGGCGGCTCCTGCTCCAGGAAGTCTTCCTGCCGGAACTCGTACCGTGCTGAAGGTGCTGCTCCGCGGACGGGACGCCGTTCGCGGAGCCCTCCTCGAGATCGTCCGCGCGGGCCCGACGCTCGTGGACTACGCGCGCCTCGTCCGCCTCGACCGTCCGATCGGCATCTGGCTGCTGCTCTGGCCGACGCTGTGGGCGCTCTGGCTGGCCGCGCACGGCCAGCCGGACGAGCACGTCTTCATCGTGTTCACGCTCGGCGTCGTCCTGATGCGTTCCGCCGGTTGCGCGGTCAACGACTTCGCCGACCGGCGCGTCGACCCGCACGTCGAACGCACGCGCGAGCGGCCGCTTGCGACCGGGCGCGTGTCGCCGCCGGAGGCGCTGTTGATCTTCGGCATCCTGTCGATGCTCGCCTTCGCGCTCGTGGTGACCTTGAACCGGCTCACGATCGAGCTCTCCTTCGCGGGCGCCGCGCTCACGCTCGTCTATCCCTTCCTCAAGCGTTTCTTTCCGTTGCCGCAAGTCTGGCTCGGCGCCGCGTTCTCCTGGTCGATCCCGATGGCGTTCGCGGCCGAGACGGGGCAGGTTCCGCGCCTCGGCTGGCTCCTCTTCGTGGCAGGCGTCCTCTGGACCGCGGTCTACGACACGATGTACGCGATGGTCGACCGCGAGGACGACATTCGCCTCGGGGTGCGCTCCTCCGCGATCCTGCTCGGCGATGCGGACCGCTTCGTGATCGCGGCGATGCAGGTGATGGTGCTCGTCGCGCTCGTGCTCGCCGGCCAGCAGGCGGGGCTCGGCCGCTGGTTCCACGCGGCGCTCGTGATCGGCGGCCTGCTCTTCGCCTGGCAGCAGTGGCTGATCCGCGAGCGCACGCCGCGCGACTGCTTTCGCGCGTTCCTGAACAACCACTGGTTCGGGCTCGTGATCTTCCTGGGGATAGCGCTCGACTACCTGTTCACGCGCGCCTGAGTCCGCGAGGCCTTCAGCGCCGGGACGGTGCGCCCGCGGCCAGGCTCTCGCGCCAGCGGACCAGCAGCCCCTCGGCAAAGTCCGCGAACACCTTGACCTTGACCGCGCCGCGCGCGGCGCTCGGATAGATCACCGAGATCGGCGGTCCCTCGCTCGTGAACTCATCGAGCACCGTCTCGAGCCGGCCGCGCGCGATGTACTCGGCGGTCAGCAGATCGATCGTCTGCGCGAGGCCCGCGCCCGCGAGCGCCGCGGCGACCTGCGCCTCGGCGAGGTTGAAGACCGCCGCGTAGCGCAGCGCCTTCAGTCGCCGGCCGCGCAGCGTCCAGTCGACGCGCCGGCCGGTGCCGCCGTTGATGAGCCCGAGCAGGCGGTGCGAGCCGAGGTCCTCGGGGCGCGTCGGGCGGCCGGCGGCGGCGAGGTAGGCAGGCGCGCCGCAGATCACGCGCCGCGTCGTCGCGATGCGCCTTGCTACGTAGGTCTGCGGGATCGCGGCGCCGACGCGCACCGCGAGATCGACGCGTTCGGCGAGGAGATCGACGACGCGATCGTTGAACCGAAGATCGAGCTCGAGGTCCGGGTAGCGCTTCATGAACCCCGGCAGCGCCGGCACGAGCAGATGCCGGCCGAACGCGGTCGGCACGTCGACCCGGAGCGAGCCCTGCGGCCGGTCGCGCGAACCTCGCACGGCGGACTCCGCGGCCTCGACCTCGGCGAGGATCCGCTGGCAGCGCTCGAGGTAGTCGGTGCCCTCGCTCGTCACCGCGACGCGTCGCGTCGTGCGCCTCAGGAGCTTCACGCCAAGGTAGCGCTCGAGCCCGGCAACCGACTCGCTGACCGTTGCGCGGGACAAGGAGAGGTCCGCCGCGGCCGCGGCGAAGGAACCGAGACGTGCCACCCGGCCGTAGATCCGCATGGCCTGCAGGCGATCCATGCGCCTCCTGATAAGTCGGTGTTACCGAACAGTGTTATCGATTTTACCCGGTTTTTCCGACGGATGCGGAGTCCTATGCTGGCCCCGTCGATTCGTTTGCGGAGCACCGCCATGTTCCTGATCAAGCACCGCCTGACCGGTACCCTCGCCGCCCTCGCGATCGCCGCCCTCGGCGCGCTCGGCCTCGGCAACACGCCGGCGACCGGCTGCACGCCCCTCGACGCGCCGGCCTACGCCGCCAGCGCGAGCCTTCGCTAGCCCGGCACTCGCGCCGGACGCCCGCCCGTCGCATCATTCGCGGACGCCGTCCGCCCCGTGGATCCGGCGAGAGCCCGAAGGATCCCGTGACTGCCGCCGACCGTTCTCCCCGCGCCGCCTCGAGGCGCCGCACCCGTGCTCCGGACGTGGCACCGTGAGCCTCTTCCGATCGAGCTCGGGCGCGGGACCCGACGTCGCGCTCCTGCACGGCTGGGGATTGCACGGCGGTCTCTTCGAGGACCTCGCGCACGGCCTCGAGGCGAACTTTCGCGTGCACGTGCTCGACCTCCCGGGCCACGGTCACTCCTCGTGGGGCAAGGGCGACCAGGATCTCGAGGGCGTTGCGCGCCGGGTCGCGGAGCATCTCCCGGAGCGCTGCTCGCTGCTCGGCTGGTCGCTCGGGGGCATGGTCGCGATCCGGATCGCGCGGCT
>CAYNCY010000123.1:0-9186 GCA_964395195.1 uncultured Steroidobacteraceae bacterium | reverse complement strand
CGGAGCTCGACCTGTGGACGACGGCGCAGCCGTTCCTGAGATCGTGGTCGGCCGAGCGGACGAGCCCGCGTGCGCTCTTCGCGGAGGCGCGACGTCACCTGCCGCAACTTGCGGGCGCGCTGCGCGCGACTCCGCCGCTGCTCCTGAGGCTGCTGCGCGAGGCCGAGGCGCGTCGTTCGCTTCTCGACGTCGAGGCGCCGGCGCTCGAGGCGCTGCGCGCGGAGCTCGGGCTTGCGGCGCGCAGGCGCGATCGCACCATCGTCGCGGCGGCGATCCTCTTGCTCGGTGGCTTGTGGGTCGGCATCGATGCCGAGCCGTGGTGGCTGGGCGCGCTGCTGGCGGCCGGCGCGACCGGCTACCTGTTCGCGCGTCGCTAGCGGGCCGGCACCACCATTGCCCAGGCACGCCTGGGGCGCGTCGCGCAACGGTGGCCGCCGACCCGCGCGCACAGTAGCCGCGCGCCCGATCGCCGGGGCGGGGTGTTTACAATAACAACGGTAACTTCTGGACCGATCCGCGCGCGCTGCGCCGCGGCCTTACGCAGCGCTGTCGGCGTTGCGACGATCTCCTAAGGGCGCGGGACCTGCTCCGGGCGAAGCGCGATCCAGGTCGCGACGCCGCGCGCCGCGCACGCGCCGTCCGCACCGAACACCGCGGTCCCGGCGCGCCACTTGCGGCCCGCACCGCCGAGGCTCCAGGCGATCACGACGCAGCGCTCCTCGACCTCAACCGCCCGTTCGATCTCGAAGGCGAGGCTGCCGAGCAGCATCGGCTCACCGTCGACCGCGACCGCGAAGTAGCCCGGGCAATCGAGCGCGGCGGCCATGAACTCGGGGCGAATGCTGCGGCGGGTACCCGCGAGCGTGGCGTCCGGTCGCCACGGGGCCGCGTACAGCGGCGAGCCCCCCACGGACGTGGCGCCGGCGAAGATGCGCAGGCCGTCGCCCGGCGGGCGCTGCGGCCCGCACACGAAGCACTCCGGGAAGGGGTTCGTGCCGAACCCGGCGTAGCGGGTGCTCGCTTCGGTCGCAATCTCGAAGCTCGGCGCCTCCGGGACGAGGACGTCGACGGTCGTGGGAACGGCGCTCGCGAGCACGACTTCGCCCGCGCAGAGCTCGAGCGCACCGCCCTCGCGCGCCAGCACATCGAGCGGCGCCCCGAGCGGCGGCGGCTGGCGGAGCCGCACGTCCATCGGACCCGGGGCGTAGCGAGCGAGGAGGCCGACGACGTAGCCGCCGTTCCCCGAGCGGGGTGGGCCCCGGAAGCGCGGGTCGATCTGGACGGTGGCAAGCTTCAAAGTACGGCCCTGCGGCGGCGGGAACCTCGATCATAGCCTGCGCGGGTTGACGCGCGCCGACGGCTGGCGCAGCCTCGCTCCCCCGCCCGCCGGCAGGATTCCCGCTTGAGCGCTCCGTTCGTCGACACCGTCGTACTGCGCGAGTTCGAACAGCGAGCCCCGTGGTCACTGCGCTTTCCGGCCGAACTCGAGGCCGAGTACCAGGAGTCGATCGCACCGGCCACGCGGCGCTGGGTGCGGATGAGCGTTTTCCTGGCGCTCTCGACCGTGCTCGGCTTCGCGGTCATCGACCACTGGGTGCTGGCGCGGCCGCCCTCGCCGGTCGCCGACAGCATCCGCTTCGGCCTGCAACTGCCGATCGTGCTGATGTGCCTCTTCCTCACGACCGAGGCCCGCTACCGGCGCTGGTACCTGCCCGCCGTGACGGTCGGCGCGCCGCTCTTCGGCATCGGCACCGTGGTGCTTGCGGCGACGGCGCCGGTCGAGCAGGTGTCGCTGATCACGGGCCGGATCCTGCTCGCCGCCTTCTACATCTACTTCATGCTCGGCCTCGGCTACCGCCGCGGACTCGCGATGAACGTCGTGCTGTTCGTGGCCTACGCGACCGCCGCGACCGCGGGCTACATCGAGCCCCGCGCCGCGACCTACAACCTGTTCGTAATCCTGTGCGCGAACCTGATCGGCTGCGCTGGCGCCTTCGCGCTCGAGCGCGCAAACCGGGCGACGTTCCTCGAGAAGCGCCGGCTCGCGGAGGTCGCGCGTCGTGACGGGCTCACGGGCCTGCTCAATCGCGCGGCGTTCGACGAGCGCCTCGAGGTGTTGCACGCGCAGGCGCTGCGCGAGGCGACGACGCTTGCGATCGTTCTCGTCGACATCGACCACTTCAAGGCCTACAACGACCACTACGGCCACCCGGCGGGCGACCGGTGCATCCGCATGATCGCAGCGACCGTCCGCCACGGCGCGAAGCGGCGGCCGCTCGACATCGTCGGCCGCTACGGCGGCGAGGAACTGGTGGCCGTGCTGTACGGCGCGGGAGCTGAACACGCCGAGAGCGTCGCGCGCGCGGTGGTGGAAGCCGTCTACGCGCTCGCCCTGCCGCACGCGAAGACGGCGCTCGGCACCGTCAGCATCAGCGCCGGCGCCGCCTGCGGCGACGCCCGCGGCACTATGTCGCTCGCCGCGCTCCTGAAGCGCGCGGACGAGGCGCTGTATGCGGCCAAGGCCGCCGGGCGGAATACCTTCGTGGTTGCCGCGAGCGAGGGCGCCGGCACCGCGCTATAGAAAGCGGTCGAGTCCCGGAATCCAGCGCATGAAGCTGGCGACGAAGCGCTGCCAGTGTGTCGCCCCCGGCTCGCCGGTCAGGTGCACGGTCTCGCCGTCGCGCTCGCCCGTCCAGATCATCCGTCCCGCACGTGAGGTCGGCGGCTCGAGCGAGAGCCGCCACGCGCGATCGGGCGCGAAGTCGGCCTGGACGAGCTCGGCCGTCGCGGCCGCGAGCGCCGGGCTCTTCACGAGCACCGCGAGTTCGGTGTTGAGCAGCGCCGAGCGCGGATCGATGTTGAAGCTGCCGACCCAGGTCAGAGTCCGGTCGATCACCATGACCTTCGAGTGCAGCGACGCGCCACCCGACATGCGACGGAAATAGCGCCGCTCGCCCGGGCGCCTGCGCGCCTCCGCCTGGAACTCGTAGAGCTCGACGCCGGCAAGCAGGAGCTCGCGCCGGCGTTTTGCGTAGCCCGCGTGCACCGGCACGACGTCGGTCGAGGCGAGCGAGTTGGTCAGCATCGCGACGCGAACGCCCGCGCGCGCACGCTCGGCGATGAGATCGGCACCCGCGCGCAACGGCACCAGGTACGCCGACTCGACCAGCACTTCCGAGTGGGCGCCGCGCCAGAGCCCATAGACGCGCGTGAGAAGCGGCGACGGTGCGCGCCGGCTCTCGTCGATCTTGTCCGGAGGGTCGGCAACGAGCTCGGCCTCGCCCCAGTATTCGAACTCGGCACCGAGCGTCAGCGCGCGCATCTGCTCGAGCACGGGCCCGTAGCTCTCGCGGACGTCGCCGTTGCCGGCCGCCTGCGTCGCGATCTCATCGGCCACGACCGATGCCTCCGCGGCCGTCGGCATGCGCTTGAGAAACGCCTCGATCGGCACTGCCCAGGGGCTGTTCCAGTACTCATCGAAGCTGACCACCGCATCGTGCGCTACCGGGCCCGCCGCCAGCACTTCCAGATCGCTGAAGTTGACGCCGCGATGCAGGTCGAAATAGTTGTCGCCGATGTTGCGGCCACCGATCACCGCGATCTGGCCGTCGACCGCGAAGATCTTGTTGTGCATGCGCCGCTGCACGCGCCCGAAACTGGCCGCGAACTCGACCGGTCGCATCCACCGCACCCGGTTGCGGTACGGGTTGAAGACGCGAATCTCGAAGTTCGGCTGGCCGGCGAGGGTCGCGAGCCGGTCCTCGCTGCGCACGAGGTTGTTGTCATCGACCAGCAGGCGCACGCGAACGCCGCGGCGCGCCGCGGCGAGCAGGCGGTCGGCGAGCACGACGCCGGACTCGTCCGCCTCGTAGATGTAGTACTGCACATCGAGCGAACGCTCGGCGAGATCGGCAAGTGCGGCGCGCGAGAGGAACGCGAGCGCTCCGTACTGCAGCAGCGAGAACGCCGACTGCCCCGGGTGCGTGGCGAGGGCGGGCTTGAGCGCGCGGCCGATCGCGGTGTCCGCCTCGACCGGAATCGCGTAACTGGCGGGGCGTGGGACGTCGAGGCGGTACGTGGCGCAGCCGCTCAGCAGAAGCGCCGCGAGGGCCGCGAACGCACCCCGGGCAGCTCGGACCGGTCGGTGGAGCCCTGCGGCCACGGCCTAGCGGTGGCCGCGGACCGGACCATTGCGTCCGCTGGCCCGTTGCCGTTGAAGAGCACTGACGTCATCGGGGTGTCGCATCATCGCCCGGTGTCCACGGGCAGGGGCGCAGCATAGCAGCGCCCCTGCCCCGACTGCCGCCGTCGCTCCCGCTTGAGCCCGTCCGCGCACGCCACCTTGCATCGTCAAAGTGTCGCGCGCCCCGGCAGGGTTGTCACGCTACGGCCAGGTGGTCGCGGTCGTGGCGAAGGCCGGGGAGCTTGCGCGCACGACGCAGAAGCGCTGGCCGGTCGGCGCCTGCATCACCCACCAGGTGTGCGCCTGCTTGACGCGCGTCGCACCGAGCGCCTCGAGGCGACGTACTTCCGCCTCGATGTCGTCGGTCTCTATGTCGAGGTGCACGCGGCTCGGGTGATCGACGGTCTGCACCTCGATGTGCAGTGCCTCGCTCTTGTCCTTGAGGCGCGCGTAGGTCTGCCCTTCCGCCCCCGGCAGCGGCTCGACCGCCATGCCGAGTGCGCCACCCCAGAACCGCGCCGCGCCGCCGAGGTCGTCGGTCTCGCAATCGATGATGAAGCCCGCGAGCTTGCTCTTGTGCATGTCTGTCTCCGTTAGCTCATGTCCGTCCGACGCGCAGACCCGCGAGGAACGCGACCGGATCCTCGCCGCGCTCGAGCACTTCGACGAGCGCGGAGCCGACGACGACGCCATCGACGTGGTCGGCGAGACGCTCCACCTGCTCGCGGCTTCGGATGCCGAAGCCCGCGCACACCGGAACCGCGGCCAGCGAGCGCACGCGCCCGAGGTAGCCGAGCACGTCGTCCGGCACCGCGACCGTCTTGCCGGTCGTGCCCGTCATGGTCACCGCGTAGATGAAGCCCTGTGCACCGTCGCAGAGCATCGCCAATCGCGCGGCCGGTGTCACCGGGCTCACCATCTGCACGAGCCCGACGGACTCCGCGGCGAGCGCCGACTTGAGCTCATCGCTCTCCTCGCGCGGCAGGTCCGGCACGATGAACCCGGCGACGCCCGCCGCGCGCGCCGCGCGCGGCAACCGGTCGAGGCCGAAGGCGAGGAGCGGATTGAGGTAGCTCATCAGGAGGATCGGTGTTGCCGGGCGCTCCCTGAGCGCACCGAGTTCGGCCAGGATCCACTTGAGCGACACGCCCTGCACGAGCGCCGCATGGCTCGCGCGCTGGATCGTCATGCCGTCCGCCATCGGGTCAGTGAACGGCACGCCGATCTCGACGACGTCGGCAGCCCCCGCCACGCGCAGCAGGTCCGCGGCGAACCGCTCCTTGCGCGGAAAACCCGCCGTCAGGTACGCGACGAGTGCGGGCCCCCCGCGCGCGCGCGCCGCGCGGATCGCCGCGCCGATCGATTCGTGGCCGGTCGCAACGCTCTGGGTAGTGCCGGCCATCATGCCTTCTCCTTCAGCAGCGTCTTCTGCAGCGTCGGCATGTCCTTGTCGCCGCGTCCGGAGACGCAGATCACGAGGCACGCGCCGCGATTGGCGGCCGCCCAGCGCTTCGCGCCGCTGAAGGCGTGCGCGGTCTCGAGCGCCAGCAGGATACCCTCGGCCTCGCAGCACTCGGCGAGCGCGGCAAGCGCTTCGTCATCGGTCACGTATTGGTATTCGACCCGCTTCGCGCGCTGCAGGAGCGCGTGCTCGGGACCTACACCCGGGTAGTCGAGCCCCGCGGACACCGAGTGCGTCTCCTGGATCTGCCCGTCCGCGTCCTGCAGCAGTATCGAGAAGCTGCCCTGCAGGACGCCGGGGCTGCCGAGCGACAGCGTCGCCGAGTTCTCGCCGAGCGCGGTGCCACGTCCGCCGGCCTCGAGACCGAACAGACGGACGCCCGGGTCGCCGACGAAGGGGAAGAACATGCCGATCGAGTTGGAGCCGCCGCCGACGCATGCGAACACCGCGTCCGGCGCGCCGCCCGCCTGGCGCAGCATCTGTGCGCGCGCCTCGCGGCCGATCACCGACTGCAGCTCGCGCACCAGGTACGGATACGGGTGCGGCCCGACGACCGAACCCAGCAGGTAGTAGGTGCCGTCGGGATCGGCGACCCAGTCGCGCATCGCCTCGTCGATCGCTGCCCGCAGCGTCTGGTCACCGCCCGTCACCGGCACGACGGTCGTGCCGAGCAGCTTCATGCGACCCACGTTCGGCGCCTGCCGCTCGCAGTCGACGGCACCCATGTAGACCGTGCACGGCAATCCGAGGCGCGCACACGCCGCCGCGCACGCGACGCCGTGCTGCCCGGCACCCGTCTCGGCGACGATGCGCTTGGCGCCCAGGCGCTTCGCGAGCAGCGCCTGGCCGATCGCGTTGTTGATCTTGTGGGCGCCGGTGTGCGCAAGGTCCTCGCGCTTGAGGTACACGCGCGCGCCCCAGCGACGCGAGAGCTCCGGCGCGAAGCTGAGCGGCGTCGGCCGCCCGACCCACGTGCTGAGCTGGTCCTCGAGCTCGGCCACAAATGACGGGTCCCGCAACCAGCGCTCGATGCCCGCCCCGAGCCGGTCGAGCGCGGGCACGAGCGTCTCCGGCACGTAACGTCCGCCGAAGGGCCCGTAGCGGCCTCGCCCGTCGGGGAACTCCCCGGCGATCTCGCGCCTGAGAAGCGTCGCCGCTTCATCCGCTGCCACTGTTGCCGTCATCGTGAAGACTCCCACAGGGTGTTTGAACCGTTCTCGACGCTGCGCGCCGCAGCGACGAACGCATGGATCAGTGCCTCGTCCTTGACGCCGGGCGCCGACTCGACGCCGCTCGAGACATCGACGCCGGCCGGCCGGACCGTGGCGATGGCGGCCGCGACGTTGCCGGGATCAAGGCCGCCCGCGAGGAGCAGCGGCGCGCGGGCGGCGAGCGAACGCGCCTCCTGCCAGTCCGCCCGGACGCCCGCGCCGCTCGATGCGCTCTCGTAGAGGCAGCGCGCCGGCAGGTGCGCGGGCACCGAGCCCGTGCGCACCACGGGGAACGTCTCGAGGAGGCCGGGCAGGATGAGCGAATCGAGATCGTCCGCATCGGTCTGCAGCGCGTCCGGCGCGAAGGTCGCGAGAATGAGATCGACGAGAGCCTGCGACGGGTGGCGGGTCACGGCGACCCGAAGCGCCCGGCCACGCGCGCGCGCGGCGAGACTGGCCGCTCGCGCCGGTTCGAGATTGCGGGGTGAACCCTCGTGGAACACGAAGCCGACCGCATCGACGCCGGCTTCCAGCGCCGCGGCGACGGCTGCCTCGGACCCAAGGCCGCAGACCTTGATGAACAGACTCACCGCCGCGGCACCGCGCGCCGGCCGGCGACGATCATCTGCCGGGCGAGAAGCTCGGGGTCCGGCGCCGACATGAGCGCGGAACCCACGAGCGCGAGCGAGAAGCCGGCGCCAGCGAGGCGCGCCGCGTCCGCCGCGGAATTCAGTCCGCTCTCCGCCACGCGTGGCCAGTTGCCCGGCAGGAGGCCCGCGAGCGCTTCGAGGCGCTCGGGCACGACGGCGAGCGTTACGAGGTCGCGGCTGTTGACGCCGATGAGGCAGTCGCCGGGCGCGCCCGCCCACCCGGCCGCGAGCTCGGTCGCGACGCCGATATCGGCCGCGTCGAAAGCCTCGAGAAGCACGAAGAGCCCAAGCTCCGCCGCGGTCGCGACCAGTTCCACGAGCTGCTGTCGCTCGACCATGCGCACGATGAGGAGCACGCCACCCGCGCCCGCGGCCCGCGCCTCGATGAGCTGGTACCGATCGACGATGAAGTCCTTGCGCATCGTCGGTACGCCGAGCGGCGCGAGCGCGGCACTCGCGCGCTCGAGATGCTCGAGGTCACCCGCGAACCGGTCGGGTTCGGTCAGCACCGAGACGATCGCGGCACCCGCACGCGCGTAGCGGATCACCCGTTCCTCGAGGTCGGCATCGGTCGCGCCGAGAACGCCGAGCGCCGGCGACTGCAGCTTGAGCTCGGCGATCAGGTCGAAGCCACTCGCATCGAGCGTAATACCGGGCGGCGCGGTGCGCGCCCGCGCACGGGCCGCGAGCTCAGGCTCCGTCTCCCGCTCGCGTGCGCGCGCGACGCGCAGCGCCGATGAGCGCGCCATCGCGCCGAGGAAGTCGCTCTGCGCCGCGCCGCTCACGCGCGGTCCCGCGAGAAGGCCGCGAGAGAACGCACCACGGTCGCCGCCGCGCCGGAGTCGATCGCCGCCGCCGCCAGCGCCGCGGCCGCACGCGGCTCGCTCGCGCGCCCGGTGACCTCGAGCGCGAGGGCCGCACCCATCACGAGTGCATCGCGATGCGGGCCCCGGTCGCTGCCGTCGAACACGGCCATCAGGCACGCGGCGTTGTACGTGGCGTCGCCGCCCTTGAGGTCTTCCGGGCGGCATGACGGCAGGCCGTAGTCGACGGCGCTGCGCACGCTCTCCAGCACCCTGCCCGGGGCTACGTCGTACAGGAGGAACGGTCCCGCCGGCGTCGGTTCGTCCCAGCCGGGTTCGCCGTGCACGACAAACGCGCGACGAATCGTGGCGCCCGCGAGTGCATCGGCCATCAGCCGCGCGGCCGGGCGGCTGAACGCGCCGATCACGTGAAACGGCGGCTCGGCGGGGTTCGTCAGGGGTCCCAGCAGGTTGAAGACCGTGCGGATGCCGAGCGCCGCGCGCACCGGCGCGATCGCCTTCATCGCCGGGTGGTAGTGCGGCGCGAAGAGGAACGTAAAGCCCGTGGCCGCAAGACACGCGCCCGCGGCCTCCTCATCGAGCGGCATCGCAAGACCGAGCGCCTCGAGGAGGTCGGCGCTGCCGGAGCGGCTCGAGACGGAACGGTTGCCGTGCTTGGTCACGCGTGCGCCCGCCGCGACCGCAAGGAGGGCGGCGCCCGTCGAGAGGTTGAACGTGTGTGAGGAGTCGCCGCCCGTGCCGACGATGTCGACGGTCGGACCCACCTCCGGCAGTCGCGGCCGCCGCGCGAGCGAACGCATGCCGCGCGCAAAGCCCCGCAGCTCATCCGCCGTCACGCCCTTGGCGCGAAGCGCGA